>CAYXFH010000027.1:0-16765 GCA_964464245.1 uncultured bacterium | reverse complement strand
TCATTGCAGGGAACTGCAGATCCAGGGAGAAACGGTGCCCGGGATCGCGCAAAAGGGCCAAAGGCTGACCTTGGGCGGCTCGACTGTCCAGTTCGTCACTGCGCACATAGCGGGGGGCGGTGGTGAGGGGGATGCGAAGGGTCCAACCGCTCCCCTCTGCCCTTGCCAACTGCACGAACTGAGTCGTCACCGTGGTCTCCTCGCCCGGCTGCAAGCCGGCCACCAGCAAAGTAAAGACATTGGGCGACTCACGATTGAGGAGGGCAGCCTGTTGGCCCTTCTCCTTGGCTTCGCGGTATTCCTCCTCTGCCTGTTCCCGCTCCCGCAGGACGGCCTCTATTTCCACCTCGCCAAAACGAACGGTGACACCCCGGACCGCTGCGTCGCCAGGCAAGGGGAAGCGGTAGGCGGCTTCAAATGGGGACAGATTTAAATCTGTCCCCATTTGCTCCCGGCTGTAGCGGAAGACCTGGACCAGCTTCAGCGAAGCCAGGGAGCCAAGAACCTCGCCGGATAGATCACTGCGCACCAACGGCACAAAACGGCGAGGCCTCGTTTCCTTTTCATCCTTTTCATACACCTCCAAGACGGGCATCCCGTCCGGCCGCGAATTGTCGAATGCGTTTCGATTGAACATCATTCCTCCTCCTTGTGTGGCTTGCCACAGAACGCCCTGCTGGGGGCTGTTTAGCTGCGGCAGCGTGTACTCTCTCATTATACGACCGCATCCGTCGCATGACATCCTGCACGAATGACCCTCAGCGTGTTTTAATTAAGGGTGGAGAGACAACCTTATGCGGACCGAGATTCCCTATGGTCAAAGCACAGCCTGGCTGGAAATCCCCGACAGGAACCTAATCGGGGTGATCCATCCTCCAAAGCCATTCGCCCCTGTCGATGAAGCAGCTGCCATCCGCGCTGCTCTGGCCGCTCCAATCGGCACACCCACTCTGACCGAGCTGGCCCGTGGGGCGCGAAGCGCTGCCATCCTGGTCAGCGACATCACGCGCCCATGCCCCAGCTTCAAATTCCTCCCGACTCTTCTCGACCAGTTACTGGGTATCCCTCCGTCGCGGATCCAGGTGATTTTCGGCTTGGGGACGCACCGCCCGCACAGCCGGGGGGAACAGATCAGTCTTGTCGGGGAGGAAACCTTCGAGCGCGCACAGGTTCTCGACTTCGACCCCGACGATGTGTGCCTCTTGGGAACGACCCACCAAGGCACGCCGATCGAGCTTTTTCGCCCCTACCTGGAAGCGGATCTGAAGATTGCTACCGGGAACATCGAGTATCACTACTTCGCCGGCACGAGCGGAGGGGCCAAGGCGGTGATGCCGGGAATCGCCAGCCGGCGGGCGATCGAACGAAACCACTCTCTACTGGTCTTCCCCGGCGCCCAAGCCGGTGAGCTGGACGGGAATCCCCTCCGCCGAGATATCGAGGAGGCAGGGGAGAAAGCGGGCATCGACTTCATCTTCAACGTGATCTTGAACGAGCGCAAGGAGATCGTTGAGGCAGTGGCGGGACACCCGCAAGCCGCCTTCCGCCAAGGCGCGCGCCGCTACGAAGCCTTCTGCCGCTGCAGTACGCCTCTCTTGGCAGACATCGTGGTGGCCTCACCGGGCGGTTTCCCCAAGGATCTCAACTTCTACCAGGCGCACAAAGCGCTGGAGAATGTGAAGAGAGTGATCCGGCCTGGCGGCGCCATCCTGCTGGCAGCGAGCTGTCCGGAGGGAATCGGAAACCGTATTTTCCAAGAGTGGCTGATGGGAATGAATCAACCTGAGGAGCTGATCGAACGTTTCCGTCGATGCTTCGTTTTGGGCGGCCACAAAGCCGTCTCCCTCGCTCGACTTCGGATGAAGGCTCGCCTGCTGCTGTTGTCAGAAATGAGCGATGATCTCGTCGAGCAGATAGGCTTAGAACCAGTGGAGTCGCTTCAAGCTGGGCTGGATGGCTTATTCGCCGCTTACGGCGGACCAGCCAGGGTGCTGGTGGTCCCCTTCGGCCAGATGGTGCAACCCCCAGCCAATCTGATCTAAGCTGAGCCTGTCCTCGACCTGTAGGGGGCGGGTTTGAAACCCGCCCCCTACTTCGAGATCATGATTCGGTGAGGAAGACGGGGACGCCGGCGTCTCGCTCGAAATCAGCCAAGGACTCCCCGCGCAGATCGTATCCATCCTCGAATGGGGCAGCGGGGAGGAGAAGCCAATCCCACTTCCATTCCTTCCTAGCCAGCTCTCCCAGCTTGATGTGGATATCGGCCAGCGTCAGCAGGCCGGCCGCGCGGATCGAGCCGCCGAAGATGCGGTTGGCCGCCGCGACGAGGGGCAAATGCAGATCAAGTTTTTCCCAGGCGGCTTGCAGGATGGGTAGAGCCAGCTCGCCGGTCAGGACCAACCCCTTGCCTCGTGCGGGCAACGAAGATAGCGTCCGCTCCAGGGAACGTCGGGTGATGTCCCGAGAGAAGACCAGGCCGCTGCGCTCGTTCGCTTCTTTCTCCAGGCGCACCTCCAACCGCTGGCTGAAGCGCGAGACAACGAGATGGGGCGAGACTGCCGAAGCGATCGCCAGGAAGGCATCTTGGCGGGAGAAAGGGGCCTTCCCATCGATTTGTTGGATGCGATCGCCAGGCTGCAACCCAGCTCTTAGCGCTGGGCTGTTGGGCATGATCCCTTCCACTTCAGCGTGCAAATCACACAAAAGCGGGGGCTCCAGGACACAGGGAATAGAGACCTCCTCCCGCCAAAGACGCCATTGCGCAGCCAAAGCGCGCCAACTATCCCAGCTTCCCTGCAGCGCAAGGGGGGCCAACCGCGAGCCGCCCGGCAAGAGCAACCGTACATAGTTGGCGCCCCAGGCTTCCACTTGGCGCAGAGCAGAGGGGAATTGGTCAAGAAAGGGAGGAGCCAATACGAAAGAGGCCTGGAAGGAGAGGCCATTTCTGCCCAGAGCCTCTAGCTGGGCAAGGGTCCGCTCCGGTTGAAGGTCGCCCAGCCAGCGCCGTCGTTGGGAGGAGTCGGGCGAATTGACCGAGACGATCAGTTCGATCGGCGCCAATCTGACCAAGGCGCGCTGCAGTTGCTCTGTCAGCAACAGCCCGTTAGTGGTTACTTGCAAGGGCGCCTTGGGCAGCGCTTTTCGCACCCGTTGCAACAAAGAGAGGAAACGCGGGTGAAGCAAGGGTTCCCCCTCCACCAAGCGGGTCGCTGATTCGCCGATCACTACCCGCTTTTCTGGGTCGAGGAGGGGAAGCAAAGCCAATAGATCTTCTTCATCGAGAAAGGGAGGACAGACCGCTTGTATCCCGGGCGGGTTGAAGCGGTTCGAGCAGAAGAAACAAGAGAGGTTGCAGGCCGAGCCAAGAGGAAGGATCTGGCCGCGACGGACGGAGGCGAGAAGGAGAGGAGTCAGGTCAGGCGTCGAAGAGGCTCAAGTTAGGGTCCACATCGTCGGACAAGCCGATCGTGCGTCCTTGCAAGTAGAGCGACCACCCAGCCCGGGAGATCATCAGGGCGTTGTCGGTACACAGCCGGGTGCTGGGGATGAGCAGATTGACCCCTTTCGCAAGGGCCAGCTCGGCCATCCGCTCACGCAAGCGCCGGTTGGCGGCCACCCCCCCACAAACGATCAGGTTCCGCGCCTGTGTCACACGAAGGGCGCGCTGTGTCTTGCTAACCAGCGCTTCCACCACTGCTTCGGCAAACGAAGCGCAGAGGTCGGCCAGGGGCGGCTCCACTCCGCCTGCTCGTGATTTTTCCACGAAAGTGATGACCGCTGTCTTCAAGCCGGAAAAGGAGAAGTCCAGGGGGTTGTCCATCTCCCCCACCGGGAAGTGGTGGTAGGCGCGGTTCCCTAACTCCGCCTGCTTTTGCACCTGGGGGCCGCCAGGGTAGGGGAGCCCGATGAAGCGGGCCACTTTGTCTAACGTTTCACCGGCAGCATCGTCACGGGTGGAACCGAGGGGGGTGAAGCGCTCCTTTTGGTCCAGCAGAACTAGTTCGGTGTGACCGCCAGAAACGATCAAGGCTAAAGCGGGCAATGCCTTATGATGTCCCGCAGCAATGCTCGAGGGAAGATCCAGGAAGGCTGCGTAGACATGCCCGGCCAGGTGGTTGACTCCCAGCAGGGGCAGGTTGCGAGCCAGACTGATGGCCTTAGCCGACTCCATCCCCACCAAGAGGGCGCCGACCAAGCCGGGGCCTTGGGTCACGGCTACAGCGCCGACATCGGACAGTGAGCGCCCCGCTTGCGTCAAGGCTTCCTCCAGCATCGGCGCCAGCGTTTCCAGGTGACGGCGTGAGGCCAGTTCGGGAACCACGCCGCCATAGCGGGAATGTAGGTCGACCTGAGAAGAGACGAGAGAGATAACTTCTCCCTCCTCTTCTCCCCAAAGAGCCACTGCCGTTTCGTCGCAGGAAGATTCGATGCCCAGGATCAGCATGCTCCCTATTCTTCCAATTCGCCGTGGAAAAGGAAAGCGCTAAAATAAGGCCATGGATGCTCAGTTGAGCGGGAGAAAAGGTGGGGCGCCGCATGCCGTCTCTCTATGCTTGCTCTACTGCCTGACTTGGGTGGGCTTGCTGGGTCCGGCCCTTTTTATCCTGATCTTTCTCGTAGCTGGTTGGCTGCGTCCCGGGTATGACCCCCTCCGCCAAACCGTCAGCAAGCTGGCTTTAGGTCCGGGCGGTTGGTTGCAGACAGCCGACTTCCTGCTGCTGGCCCTTGCCATGGCAGCGTTCGCGCTGGCTGCTTGGTTTCAATTGGGGAAGGAATGGTTAAGCCGGCTGGGAATCCTCACCCTCGCCATGGTCGCTCTTGGTTTCTTCCTGCTGGCTTTCTTCCCAGCCGAATCCGGCACTTTGCTCGGACAGATCCACCAGCGCATCACCGAGGTCGTAGCTCTTCTCTTTGTGGCCGGCGCCTCACTCATGGCTTTTAGTCTATTCCGCCTCCCCGACTGGCGGAGGATGGCCTGGCCTACCTTGGTTGTCGCCTTGTTGACGCTCACCCTGGCTCTTGGCTGGAAATATTTTCCGGAAGAGTGGCTGCGCTCCTGGCGAGGTCTCTACGAGCGTATCTTGATCGTCATCCCCTTGTTTTGGCAGATGACGCTGGCCTGTAGAATGCTTCATTCAGAACACCCTGCCGGGGGCTACTAAGCTGCCGGGGGCTAATGCAGTAGGCCGGCCAGCGCAGCCGCGGCGTAGCGGGTTCCCTCGAAGGAGACGTCTCTGTGGGTGACCAGGCGAATGCGTTCATCATCCTCCATAGCCAGGGCCAGCACACCGTGCTCCTCCAGCCCGGCCACGATGGAGGAGGCTGAAACCTCCCGAAGGCGAAAGATCACCATGTTGGTTTGGGGCCGGCTCCAATCAGAATCGACGATGGGTGAGCCTTCCACGGCTGCGGCCAGGATGCGCGCTTTTTCATGATCCTCGGCCAGTCTTTCGATCATCTCTTCCAATGCGACCAAGCCGCACGCTGCTAACACCCCCGCTTGGCGCATGCCGCCGCCATAGAGTTTGCGGACCTTGCGGGCTTGACGAATGAAGTCCCGGTCACCAACTACCATTGAACCGACCGGACAGCAGAGACCCTTGGAGAGACAGAACATGAGGGAATCCACCGGGCGGGCAAACTCCTTTGCTGAAACCCCCGAAGCCACTACCGCATTAAAGAGGCGGGCGCCATCCATATGCACTTTTGCGCCCCGTTCGTGGGCGATACGGCAGATGGCCTCTACTGTCTCCAACGGGTAGACCGCGCCCCCGGCCATCATCGCCGTCTGCTCCAGGCAAACCAGACTAGTGGCTGGTAGATGAACGTCATCGCCGGGGGGGCGGAAAGCTTTCGGTAATTCCACCGGTTGAAGCATGCCGCTCTCCTTCCCCAGCAGGCAGGTTTGAACCTGGGCCAGGGTAGCTAGTCCTCCTGCTTCATGCACATAAATATGGGCCTCTTCCTGCATGATCACCTCGCTGCCGCGCGGCGCGTGTAGACGGAGGCAGATCTGGTTGGCCATCGTCCCCGAAGGGACAAAAAGGGAAGCCTCCCGGCCGCAGATCTCCGCTGCTTTCTCTTCTAAGCGGTTGAGGGTGGGATCCTCCTCGAAGACATCGTCCCCCACCTCGGCTTCGTACATGGCCTGGCGCATCCTCGGCGTTAGGACGGTGACCGTATCGGAACGCAGATCAACTCGCATGTGTTTCTCCTTCTTTTTATGTCCCCATTCCCGGCACAGAACACCCTGCCACGGGCCCGAAAACATCTCTCGATCTTACTCAGCCACTTGACCACTGCGCCGCTCAACACTGAGAGAAGGCGGATAGGTCGCCCTCTCTCATGGCGGTCCTTTCGAAGAGAAGTTAGAGGCGTTTGCGGATACACTCGCTCAAGCGGCGGATCCCTTCCCGGTTGATCTCCGGGGTGGAGTAGGAGAAATTCAAACGCATGCAGTTCTCTCCTCGCCCGTCCGGGTAGAAGCCGGCGCCGCCGACATAAGCCACTTTGACTTCCAGGGCATCTCGCAACATCTCAGTGGTGTCGATCCCCTTGGGCAGCTCCACCCAGAGAAACATCCCGCCCTCGGGACGGGTCCATTTGACCTCTTTAGGAAAGAACTCATCCATCGCATTCAGCATGGCATCACGTTTCTTGGCATACTCCCGGCGAATGTGGGCTACATGAGGCTCCAAGTAGCCACGCTTGCAGAACTCCAAGACAATCAGTTGGTTGAAGGGAGAGGAGCAGAGATCAGTGGCCTGTTTGGCCAAGGCCAACTTGCGGGTAAACGGCTCGGGCGCCACCACCCAGCCCAGACGAAAGCCGGGGCTGAGGATCTTGGAGAAGGTCTCCAGGTAGATGACGTGCCCGTCAGCATCCAGGGAGGCGATGGAGGGGACGCGGGTCCCTTCGTAGCGCAGGGCATGGTAGGGGTGGTCCTCCACTATGGGGATGTTGTAGCGTTGAGAGATGTCCAACAACTGGCGTCGTCGCTCAATCGACATGGTTATACCGGCAGGATTCTGGAAAGAAGGGACCGCATAGATGAATTTGATCGGCCGGGTTCCGCTGCGGATGGCCTTGATGCGTTCTTCCAGGATGTCGGTGCGGATGCCCTGCTCATCCATATCGATGGCGATGACCTGACCTTGGAAGGCGGCGAAAGCCTGCAGGGCGCCCAGATAGGAAGGGCCCTCCACCAGAGCGATGTCACCGGGGTCCAGCATCACTTTGGCGATCAGATCAAGGGCTTGCTGGGAGGAAGCGGTGACGACCACATTTTCCACCGTGACGCGCAGGCCTTTGCTTTGGGCGTCCTCCGCCAACCAGGAACGCAGCGCAGGAACCCCCTCGGTGGCGCCGTACTGCAAGGCAATGGCGGAGTTGGTCTCCAGTACGTGATGCACGCATTCCTGCAGTTGGTGGATCGGGAAGAAGTGGGGGTCGGGTAGACCACCACCGAAAGAGATGATGTCCGGTTGGGTAACGAGTTTCAGTAGTTCTCGGATAGCGGACGCCTTCATTGTCTTGGCTCTTTCCGAGAAAAGCGCATCCCAAGAAATCATACACTGCCTCCCTGTGAAGTATTTTGCTGTGGGGGCGTACACCTTTATGCACAAAAGCACGTCCCTACTTCATTATACACTAAGGGAAGATCTGGTCCCAGATGTTTGAAACTACTCCCAAGAGAGGTAGGAGCGGCTGAATAGGCGCCTGCCCTCGATCATTGCTGCGGAACCGTCAAACTAAGGAAGGTTTCCCCTTCCAGGACGACCCACCCCTCGGCTAGAAAAGGCTGCATGATGTCCGTCAACTCGCCCCCAGCCAGAGGGCGCCCCACCTGTGGCAAAGTGGCAAAGTGGCTAAGTGGTTAAGTACTTACTAAACTACTAAACCACTTGATCACTAAACCACTTGATCACTAAACCACTTGATCACTAAACCACTTGACCACTAGATAGCCTCCAGCAGGGTGTTTCGGCATAGTCGGCCACCGATTGCGCCTCTGCGTATGTGTAGGTGAACGAGTAGGCCAGGTTGGTCAAAGCACAGTCAGAAAAAGGGAAGATGTGGCGGTAAGTTCAGCACACTCGAAGAGGGCTCTCTATCGATCCAGGCTGAAGGGGCTGTGGGAGAATCTTGAAGAGAGAAGGTTCAAGCCGGGAACTCCGCCCCTTCCAGGGTGTACCTGGCCCGTTCTCCGCCAATCAGTTTGGGGCGGGTGCGCGCCAGGGTGAGGTGAGCGCTTCCGATGCTTTGGATCGCCAGTCGCACCGGCACAGCCACTCGCTGCAGATGCATGCCGATGAAGGTGTCACCGATGTCCATTCCGGCCTGGGCAGAGATCGTCTCCACCAACACCGGCTGTTGGCAGGTGCGGTAGGCCAAGGCGGCGAAGGCTCCACCGGCCTGGCGGTGGGGGACGGCACTGACCACTTCCAAACTGTAGCGCTTGGCGCACTCTTCCTCTACTGCCAGGGCGCGGTTGAGATGCTCGCAGCACTGCACTGCCAAGAACAGGTCATGCGAACGCACCAGAGGAAGGATGCCAGCGAGAACCGCCTCCGCCACCTCATTGGAAGAGTGCGTGCCGATTTTCTCGCCGATCACCTCGCTTGTACTGCAACCGACTAGCAGGATCTGTCCGGGTTTCAACTCAGCGACCCGAAGTAGACCAGTGAGAGCCTGATACACTGGTTCCGTTAAGGATGTAGGATCGAACACAGCGATCTCCTTTCCGCCCTAGGCGGTCACTTTAGCCATGATGATATCATTCTGCGCCTTGCTGCCGATCACAGTGACGATATTTTTGCAATATGCCGTCTAAAAGGCGCAACAGATCACTTTCGCCGACGTCTTTGGCGAAGAACCGCCTACTATGCTGTGTCTTTAGAAAGGAGCGAAGCGGTTCAGCGCCCAACTGTCCCTTTTCAGCAATTCCATCTGCTGAAGCAGGTTGTGATAATGGGTTTTCTCCCATTCCTCAAGATCCCGGAACATCGCTTGAGCCTGCGGGTCGTTCACCTCAATGGCCATCTTGGCGTAAAACTCGAAAGAATTTTTCTCCAACATCACGCCGATGGAGAGGGCGGAGATCTCGAAATTCATCTTGGCAGCCCGTTCGGGGAGCGCATGAGCGAAGAAGGGCGCCAAAGCGGAGGTGGTTGCGTCGGGAGGATCCCAGAGAACCCCTTGTTCTCCTTCGATGGCTTCGTAACTCTTCTGTAAAGCCAGGAAATGATCCTCCTCTTCCCGAGCAAGCTTGAGAAACTCTTCCTTGCCCTGCGGATCCTCAGTGTGTGCCGCTGTCACGAGGTAAAATTCCCGTCCCGTCACCTCGATCTCCATCGCCTGATGGAGGATCGATAACAATCCTTTTTGCTCCATGATCTATTTCCTCCTTTTTCTCCAACAGCAACTCGTTACCCAGCGCGATCAGGCGTTGTGCAGGATATCAATTACATCGCCGTCCTGGACGATGTATCCTTTGCCTTCCGTGCGGACCAATCCTTTCTCCCGGCCTTGGGGAAAGCCGCCGACTTGGAGGAGATCGCGCCAGGGGATCACCAGGGCGCGGATAAAATGCTTCTCGAAGTCGGTGTGAATAACCCCGCCAGCCTGCTGTGCGGTCATCCCCCGGCGGATCGTCCACGCTCTCGTTTCGTCCGGTCCGATCGTGAGGAAGGTGATCAAGTCGAGCAGCCGGTACGATCGACGGATCAACTGATCAACCTCGAACTCAGGGTCCAAGCCTAACTCGATGCGCTCCTCGCGACTGAAGTCTCCTGCCTCAGCCGCGGTCAGTATGTCCAGGGCCAGATACGGCCAGTCATGGGCTTGGAACTCTAGGAGAGTCTCTTGGGCAAGGCCGGCGCTGGTGCAGTTCAGCAGGTAGAGGCGGGGTTTCAGGGAGAGCAACTGGTAACCGCGCAACAGCTTGCGCTCTTCCTCGTTCCAAGCAACCTCAACCAGAGGTTTCCCCTCCTGAAGCAAATGGTGAGCCTTGGAAATAGCTTCCCACTCGTTATTCTGCTCGCCCTTCCCAACCTTCACTTCTTTCTCCAGCGTTTCAGCCCTTCGCCCCACCGTCTCCAGATCCTTCAGGAGGATCTCCGTTTCCAAAATCTCGCGATCCCACAGGGGATCAATGCGAGGCCCGCTGTGGAGTACTTCCTCGCTCTGGAAGGCGCGGAGGATGAAGAGGATGGCGTCCGTCAGGCGAATGCCGGCGAGGAACTTGTTGCCTAACCCCTCCCCCTGGCTGGAACCTTCCACCAAGCCTGGCAGGTCGACGAATTCCACCGATGCGTAGACCTTCTTCCTAGAGTGGTAAAGGGCGGCCAGTTGGTCTACACGGGGGTCGGGGACGGTGACAACCCCCACATTGGGCTCGGTGGTGGAGAAAGCATAACTGCCTCGTTCTACCTCTTTCTTGGTGAGGGCGTAAAAAAGGGTCGACTTGCCGACATTAGGCAGCCCGACGATCCCGATGGAAAGCGCCATTTCTTTTACTCCTTCTGTATCCTAGGTGACAGTCGCAGTGCCTGTCATTCTAAATAGAGACCAAACAATCCGCTATCCTCCTGCCGCCGGTAAACCGGAATCCCCGTCTCCAAGAGAAAAATCTCGTTAGTCAGGTGGACGGTGGCCTTCATCAGGTGGCCGCCCACTGCTCCTCCTCCAGCTTGTGCCAAGGCGGCGTGGAGGTGCAGGTTGTAGCCGTTCTCCTGGCGAGAGACGTTGCCGGAGAGGCTGACCAGCTCACAGGGTTCAGTGAAGCGGTGGATGAAATACCGTTTCCCTGGGCCTTGGAAATAACCCAGCTCGGTCTCGGTGAGCATTCCGATTCCGGAGAGAAGGACGGCAGTGGTAATCCCATGTTTCTCGATGGCGGCGCGAAGGGATTCCAGCACCTCCTCCCCTGGATGCAAGCGAACGATGAGGACCGCTCCTTCTTTCTTGGAGAACACCAGTTGATGCTCCTTTCTAGGCAGCCTACGGCATTCACGCGCTCGGCGATGCTGAGCAACGTAATGGCTGAGAAGAACAACATAGGTTTCAACTATGTTGTTTAACTCAGTTGCTTAATCACTAAACCACTAGATTTAGGTGGACAGATTTGACCTCCGGTCCGAATTGACCGGAGGTCAAATCTGTCCCTATAGCGTTTGCGCAGCTAGATAGCCTGCGGCAGCATGTACTGTATACTATCAGAACATTCTTCCCTTCGGAGGCGCGCAATGAAAGAGATCTTGGAACCCTATACAGCGCTAATCCCATGCCCGGTAGCGCTTGTGACGGTAGTGGGGAAAAGCGGCCGACCCAATATCATCACATTAGCCTGGGCAGCCAACCTCTGTTCAGAGCCGCCCATTGTGGGAATTTCGGTGCGACCCAGCCGCTTTTCCTACCACTTACTACGGGAGGTGCCGGAATTCGTCGTGAATATCCCCAATACCGGCTTGAAGCGACAGGTAGAGTGGTGCGGAGCCAACTCAGGACGCGGTTTCGATAAATTCGCCGCCACTGACTTGACCCCTGAGCCGGCTTCGCTGGTACTGCCGCCTTTGGTGGGGGAGTGCCCGCTGAACCTGGAGTGCCGGGTGTTGCAAATCATCCCCCTCGGCTCGCACGACTTATTTCTAGGAGAGGTGTTGAGGGTTCACTTGGACCAGGAGTGTCGAACCTCGGACGGAAAACTCGACTCATTCAAACTGAAGCCCCTCGTCTTCGTGCCGGGTGACCGCTACTATGGTTTGCAGGAGCTTCCGGCCTCCTTGCAGTTGCCCTCCTCAGGGTAAGTTCTTCAGCAGCGCGAGAGCCGACTCTTCATCCGGGCTCATCACTAGTTGCAAGGAAGAGCGGTCCGGGTAGAGGACGGCCGCTTCGCGCGGGGAGCTGTACAAACCTCCCTGGAAATAGACTTCGGGAGCTTGCCGGAAACGGTACTTTAACCACATCTCCAAGGCGTATTGGGCTTCCCAGGCATCGTCAGCGCTGTCCCAGCGGCTGTTCAGGATAAAAGCGCTCAGCGCCCCTTTCTGCCACAGTTGGTAGCGGCAGCCGCCCCATCCCGCAGCGGCCCGATCGGCGTCAGCGTCGGGCAGGAAAGTTCGGAACCAGGAACGGAAGTCGAACTCGCCCAGGACGTTGTCCCGCACCAGCGTCCAACCGGCTAGTTCCTCGGGATACTCTGGGATCTCTACCTCAATGGGTGGGTCAGGCTCCCCCAGGTATTTTTCCGGGTGAAGGATCTGTTCGGATGAGAGGGGGGGGGCGGCATAAGCCTGGTCGACTGCCGTCCAGCCGCCATATTGGTACACTGCTTGGACGAAGGGGAGACCCCCTTGGTACGGGAAGAGCAGCGCGTCGCGCAGATAGGAGGGCGCAGATGCCAATGTGCTTCCTTCCCCAACCAGGCTGGATAAGAAGAGGCTTAGGGTAGCTCCCGCTGAGCGGTGCGCCTGCAGGTAGAAGGTTTGCGTTATGCCGGCATCACCCTCGACCAGAGACTGGGCGGCAGTTGCCGCGTCGTCGTTTCTCGGGGAGAGGGGATGCAGGAAGGCGCCCAAGTCGAAGCGCTGGTCGACTAGCCCATGGGCCAGCTCATGGGCGATCGTCAACCGTTCGGGGAAGCCCATCAGCTCTCGCCGTACGAGGTACATCTTCTTGGCCAGAGGATCATAAAACCCCACAATCTCTTGCCCATAGAGATCCAGTATGATCTTCCCAAGATCCGACGACGAAGAGATCAAGCCGAGGAATTGGAGCACCTTCTCGCTGGATTCTAGCTCCTGCTGATTCAGCATTTCAGCGTTCATGGCCACCAGCATTTCTTTCAACTGAGATTCGTCCAGAGCTTCCCAGGGGATCGCAGCCAGGAGGGGCAACTGGCGGATCCCTGCTACCTCCTGGGCCAATGCATCGAAGTCAAAGAATTTGCTCTCCGTTGCCATTTGGGGGGGCTTGAAGGCCGGTAACTGCTGGTAAAGGGTGAGCCCTACGAGGAAAGCGCAGAGCACCAAGGAGAGCAGGATGACTAGTTCGGTGGAGCCCTTCCGTTCAGCCACGCCTACTCCCCTTTCCCGGGTAGGATAAACTTCTCGTCTTGAGAGAGTCGTGAGGCGGTGGGCTCAATCTCGCCTCGCTCCATGTTTTTAAAGATCTGGCTGTCGGAGAGGATCATTGAGCGAATTATAGCGAAAATGCAGACAGTAGGGGGAGGTGAGAAAGCTTGCGCTTTCTCGAATAGAGCGCTGCTGCCAATCCTTGACAAGGCGTTATTCCACCGGCTTCCGGCTAGAATAGGGTATGACTAGGCGCAAGAGTGCAGTAGTGTGAAGCGAGAGTGGCTGGCGGTTTTTCTTTACTTCCTCTTCGGGCTGATCTGCCTGGCTTTCTTGCTGGACTTTTTACCCAGCTCCTGGCCGTTGGTTACCTTTCTCGTGGTCACCGGCATCCAAGCTATTTTTACTGTCCTCCATGCCGAATCCCTTCTTGGCCCTCGCCGCTTCTTCCTCCTGGTTGTCCTCACTCTCTTCTTGACTTTTCTAGCTGAGTGGCTGGGCAGCCGTTTTGGCTTACTCTTCGGCCAGTACCATTACACTGGCGCCTTAGGACCGCAGGTTCTCGGAGTTCCGTTGGTTATACCCTTGGCCTGGTTGACCATGCTCTACCCGTCTTGGCTGTTGGCTCGCATGCTGATCGGCCCCAAGCGCGAGAGCCTGTGGCACAGCATTTTCCGCGCTTCCCTGGGCGGTGTGCTGATGGTGGGCTGGGACTTGGTTCTGGATCCAGCTTTGTCGACCGCTTCCGGTTTCTGGGTATGGGAGTCCGGGGGCGGCTACGGGGGGGTTCCACTTACTAACTTCTTCAGTTGGTGGGCGGTCTCTTTCCTGGTTCTGCTCCTCTTCGAGCTGCTCTCCAGAGCAAGCCCCAAACTATCGCTGCAGCGCGGAAAACGGCCGTTTCTGCTTCCCTTCCTACTTTATCTCGCCAATATGCTCTACGCTGCTGCCCTATGTTTCCAGGGGGGACTCGCCCTGGCCGGTTGGGTCGGCCTCGGATGGGCAACGCTAGTCGTTGTCACCATCCTCACACACTGGTTCATCCTGAGCCGGGAAAAACCACCCCTCAAGACACCCAGGTGACCTGGCAGCCTAAGAAAAAAGGGGACAGATTTATTTTCCCACCTTTCTCGGTCTTCTCAGTCCTTTCGGCTCCACCTGCCTTTCGCTCTCTGCTCGATTCGTCCACAAGATTTTCGGCTCTTTTTCAAATGGAGTGGGTAAGGTAGTCTGGTGACAAAAAAGAGGCGCGCTGCGTGGATGGATAGACCTCCGGTTAACTCGGGAAGCTTTATTCGAGAGAGCGTTGCGGCTTGATCCCCCTTGGAAGATCACAAGGCGAGAGTTCCGCGAAGGCGAAGGGATCATCAAGGCATTCATCGGCTTTTTCCCCAAAGGAGCCTTTTCTGCTGTCCCCTTTGCGGCAAGCCTGTCAAGGCTTACGACACGACAGAGAAGGAATGGCGGCAGCATGATAGAAAACCCCGCCGGGGACTTGTCTAGCTTGACAGCCAGCGGCAGCTCGATAGCCCGCGGCAGGGTGTTCTGGAGAATAAGGCATCACTTTGCCAAGACTGCCCGTGCGCAGGAGGGTTTGAAACCAGCCCCTGCGAGGACCATTCCGGCGTAAAGCATATCGTGGTCGATGAGACCTAAAGAGTAAAAGGGCATGACTATCCCTAGGACCGTCCCTAGAACTGTCGGCTTTCCTGGGACCGCGGCGCCTAAGGCATCAGCAGTGATCAGGCGGAAGCCAAGCACTCTGGGGAGCAACCATCTCGGGGGTGGCACTCCCGCGGCTATCTGCCCCACTTCGACACAGAACACCCTGCCGGGGGCTATTCAGCTCGGAACAGTCTGCGGCAGCATATCAGCTTGCCACAGCATATTCCCTGCCGCAATCGGCATTGGAACAGATAGAGGCGGAGCTGAAGGAATAGGTCCGAGACAGCGATGCTCGCCAAACGCAACTGCGCTGGAGGATCGAAGTCTACTTGAATGCAGGTTATGGCGCCTGCGTCTTACAGGAATCCGATGTCGCCGCCTGTTTGTGTGTGATGCGTGGCGCCGGTTCGATACAAAACAGCCTCAGAACATCCTGCCGGGGGCTGTCTAGTCACAGAACACCCTGCCGGGGGCTGTCTAGTTGCCGGGGGCTGTCTAGTCACAGAACACCCTGCCGGGGGCTGTCTAGTTGCCGGGGGCTGTCTAGTCGAACCGCTTGAGGGTTTTCTTTAGGGAAGATCGTATCCTCGTGGAAGAACGATACGGTGCGGTGGATCCATGAGAACAGGAGCCGCACTGGGGCGCCGCGGTCCCAGGGCCGATAAGACTCTTTAAGATCCTCATCGCCCTGAACACCCTGCCGGGAGCTAATTACTGGGAAGCTGGACTGAACAGCCTGCAGCAGCATGTCACAGAACACCCTGCCGGGGGCTGTCTAGCCGCCGGGGGCTGTCTAGCCGCAGGCTGGTTGGTTACCCACTTGAAATGAAAAGGAACCCTTTTATCAATGAAATCGATCGGATTATTGAAGGGAGCCTGGGAGCCTGTCGCATAAACCCCCTTCCCCTCAGCTCCCATCATTCCACGGAATTCTCTCTCAAATCACCCTCTAGCCCTTTCCAGGAGCCAACATATATGCTAGAATAGGGACAGCGACAAAATACCCCAGACCCCCAGGAGGAAGACCGATGTCATACAATATGATCCCTTGCGACCGAGAGCAGATGTTTCTTCTCCCCCCTTGCATGAAAGACTGGCTTCCTCCTGATCACCCTGTCTGGGTAGTGATCGATGCCGTTGCCTCGATGGACCTCTCTCCCTTCTACCAGAACTACCGGGAGGATGGCTGGGGAGCTGCCGCCTTCCAACCAGGGATGATGGTCACTCTCCTCCTCTACGGCTATTCTCGCGGCATACGCTCCTCCCGCAAGATCGCCCAAGCCTGCCGGGAAGATATCGCCTTCCGGGTGATCACTGCCAACCACCCCCCTGACCACGCCACCATCGCCCGATTCCGCCAGGGCAACGTCACTCATCTGGAGGCTCTCTTTCGGGAAGTCCTGCGGGTCTGCCGCAAAGCCGGGATGATCCGTCTGGGGGTCTTCTCTCTGGACGGCACCAAGCTCAAGGCCAACGCCTCGCTGGACGGCAACCGCACTGCCGATCAACTGAAGGAAGAACAGAAGCAGCTGCAGGATCAAGAAGGACAGAAACAGCTGCAGGGACAGAAGAAGCTGCAGGGACAGAAGAAGCTTCAAGAAGAACAGAAGCAACTGCAGGAACAGGAAGAACAGCAACGGATTCGCCAAGAGATCGCCGGGCAGATCGAGGAGACCCTGGCCGATGCCGAGCGGCTCGACCGCGAAGAGAATGCCCGCTACGGCCCCCGGCAGCGAGGCGACGAGCTCCCGCCCGAGCTCCGGGATCCCGCCACCCGGCAGGCCCGTCTCGAAGAGTGCCTGCGCCGGCTGCAGGAAGAAGCTGAAGAGGAAGCGGCCCAACAAGCCCGCAAGATCGAAGATCGCCAAGCCGAAGAAGAAGCCACTGGGAAGAAGAAACGAGGGAGGAAACCGAAGGATCCCGATCCGGATCCTTCCCCCCAAGCCAAAGCTAACCCCACTGACCCCGACAGCCGCATCATGAAATCCCGCCGCGGCTACCTCCAGGGCTACAACGGTCAAGTGGTG
>CAYXFH010000026.1:0-11872 GCA_964464245.1 uncultured bacterium | reverse complement strand
GTCGTAGGGTCCGGTCACCACATCGGCGATCTTGACCTCCGCAAAGGCCAGCAAGGAAGCCTGTACGTGCGGGATGGAACCCACTTCAGCATCAATCAGAATGTACGCTTTCATACGTCATCCCCTCCTTTCCAAGTGCGTTATTGTACCATAAAACTCCCTGCCGGGAGCTATCAAGCTGCCGGGGGCTATCAAGTGATTAAGTGGTTTAGTGATTAAGTGGTTTAGTGATTAAGTGGTTTAGTAGTTTAATAACTATTTACCTACTTAACTACTTAATTACTTGATTACTTAATCAGGGCGTCAAGCGCTTGATATCTCTGGGGAAAAGAGCCGCCTGGCGGATGTTCTCCAGGTCCAACAACTTGGAGGTCAACCGTTCGGCGCCGATGGCCAAACCGCCGTGCGGAGGCATGCCGTGCTTAAACGGTTCCAGGTAGAAAGCGAAGGCCTCCGGATCCAGGCCGCGGCTTACAATGCTAGCGACCAGCATGGCGTGTTCGTGAATGCGTTGCCCGCCGGTGGTCACCTCCATACCGCGGAAGAGCAGGTCGAAACTTTTCGTCGCTCCGGGGTGCTCCCGGTCTGGCATGGCATACATCGGACGCACCGAGATGGGGTAGCGAGTGACAAAGAGGAATTCCGAGCCCAGCTTCTCCGCGGAGTGCTGGCAAAGCAAGCGCTCGCTTTCCGGATCCAGATCGTCCTCCTCGCTCAATTCCTTGCCGAAGCGTTGGCGCAAGACTTCCTTGGCCTCTGCCAGGGTGATTTGGGGCAACTCCGCCTGGGGAGCCGGGATCCTGGCGCCAAGCAAAGCGATCTCCTCGGCGCAGGTCTCTTCGAGGCGCCCCATCAGGGTCGCCAGAAAGCCCATCTCCATGCGCATGACATCTTCTTCACTGTCGATGAAGCCCATCTCCAGATCCAGGCTGAGGTACTCGTTGATGTGGCGCGAAGTGTAGTGAGGCTCGGCCCGGTAGACATGACCCACCTCGAAGACTCGGCCGAAGACGCCGATCATCATCTGCTTATAGAACTGGGGGCTTTGGGCAAGATAGGCTCGAGCGCCCATGTACTCGATGGGGAAGAGGTTGGCGCCGCCCTCGGTGCCCGCGGCGACGATCTTGGAGGTGAAGATCTCGGTAAATCCCTGCCCGCGCAGGTAACTGCGGAAGCATTCGACCAGTTCTCCCTCGATGCGGAAGACGGCTCGTTCCTTGGGGTGGCGCAAGGAGAGGGCGCGGTGGTCAAGGATAGCGTCCAGCTTCACCTCCAGGGCTTTCTTGTTCAAATCGAAGGGGGGCGGCTCGAGGGCTGGCGAGAGCGCTTCAATGGAGGTCACGCGCAACTCGGCGCCGCTGGCTGAGCGAGGCTCGCCGACCACCCGGCCGGTGACCCGCACAGCGCTCTCCAAATTCAATCCCTCCAGCAAGCGCGGATCCTCCAGCACCGTCTGAACCACGCCGCGGCCGTCCCGCACCAATAGGAAGGCGAAGTTGCCCATGGCCCGAACACGGTGGACCCAACCATCGAGGGTTACCTCTTGGCCGATGTGTCCTCCCAGCGTCTGGGCCGTGACTTGGATCACCGGCCTACCGCCTCGCGCAAGGCTTTCGCCATGTCGGTGCGTTCCCAGGGGAATTCCCCATCGTCGCGGCCGAAGTGCCCGTAGGCGGCGGTCTGCTTGTAGATCGGCTTCAGCAAGCCGAGGTGCTCGATGATCGCTCGTGGCCGCAAGTCAAAGGTGGCTTGGATCGCCTGCAGCAGCTCATCGTCCGGGACTTTGGCTGAATCGAAGCTATTGATGAAGACGGAGACTGGGTGAGCCACGCCGATAGCGTAGGCCACCTGGATCTCGAAAGAGTCGGCCAGACCCGATGCCACTACGTTCTTGGCGATATAGCGAGCCATGTAGGCGCCGGAGCGGTCTACTTTGGTGGGATCCTTGCCGGAGAAGCAACCCCCGCCGTGGGCGCCTCGGCCGCCGTAGGTATCTTGAATGATCTTGCGCCCGGTCAGGCCGACATCAGCCACCGGCCCCCCGATGACGAAACGTCCGGTGGGATTGACCATAATCCTCGTCTTCTTATCCAGAAGGTGGGCCGGGATCACGTTGCGGATCACCCGCTCTTCGATATCCTGGGCGATGCGGGGGTGTTTCACATCCTCATCGTGTTGGGTGGAAACGATCACCGTATGCACCCGCAAAGGCTGTCCGTCCTTGTATTCCACCGTCACCTGGGTTTTGCCGTCGGGCCGCAAATAGGGGATGTTGCGCGACTTGCGCATGCGGGCCAGTTGGAAAGAGAGGCGGTGGGCCAGGAAGATGGGCAGCGGCATCATCTCGGGGGTTTCGTTGCAGGCGAAGCCAACCATCATTCCGGAGTCGCCAGCGCCGACGCGATCAAAGGGATCGCAAGCCCCTTCCTCCCGGCATTCCAGGGCGCTGTCCACTCCCTGGGCGATATCCAGGGACTGCTTGTCCAGGGCGATCATGACGGCGCAGGTGTTGCCGTCGAAACCCAGCTCGGGGCGATCGTAGCCGATCGCCTTGACTGTCTCGCGGGCAACCTTGGGATAGTCGACAATGGCCGAGGTGGTGATCTCTCCAGCCACCAGCACAAAGCCGGTGGAGACCATCACTTCGCAAGCTACGCGCGCTGTTTCATCTTGGCGCAGAATCTCATCGAGGATGGCATCCGAGATCTGGTCGGCGATCTTGTCGGGATGGCCTTCGGTGACCGATTCAGAGGTAAAGAGGTACTTCTTTTGTTTCATGCTGGCAATCTCCCATTCTGAAAGTGACGAAGAAAAGAAAGAGGAGTGCCTTCTCTCTCCTCGCTTCTCGCTTCTACGTGAGTGGCTCCCCGCTTTCGAGGGGGCAGGTAAAGCGTAGCGCAAACGCGCGATGGGAGCAAGAAAGCAAGCTCAGGCAAATATGGGGACAGATTAAAATCTGTCCCCATATTTGCCTGACCACTTGACTACTTAACCACTGACCCACTTGACGCCTCGGTATTTGACGGCGGGCGGGGAAATCTGCTACAAAAGCGCAAAGCGTTGAAGGGAAAGGAGTAGGCTTCTCCCCTGCCCCAGAGAGGAGGTCGAATGGTGCGAGACCTCCGGCAAAGTGAAGCTGAATGTCGTTCCCGGAGCTGAGCGCCGAATCCATTAAGCGCTTCCGCTGGTTGCGTTATCGCCAAAAGAGCTCCTCGCAAGACGAGGAGGAATGAAGGTGGGACCACGGACCTCCGTCCTTTGACGGCGGTTTTTTGTTTCCACCCTCCCTGCAATGTAGGCTTGCCCCCTGTCACCCTCGCGAAAGCGGGGGGAAAGCGGGGGGTTCCGGGATGACCGGAGGAAAGAGGACTGATATGGAACTGCCACCTGCATACGACCCGAAGGACGTCGAGGGGCGGATCTACCGCTTCTGGCTGGACGGCGGGTATTTCAACGCTGAGATCGACCCGGCCCGCCAACCGACTGTCGTTTCCATGCCCCCGCCCAACGTTTACGGATCCTTGCATATTGGGCACGGCTTCAACTTAACTTTACAGGACCTTCTCATCCGCTGGTGGCGAATGCAAGGCAAGGCTTCCCTCTGGGCGCCGGGTCTCGACCACGCTGGGTTGGCCTTTCAAAACGCCGTTGAAAAAGAACTGCATAAGGAAGGCTTGACCCGTTTCGACCTGGGCAGGGAGAAGTTCCTGGAGCGCTGTTGGGCCTGGAAGGAGGAACAGGCCGGCTATGTGCTGGAGCAGCTTTACCGGATGGGAGCTTCCGCCGACTGGCGGCGCCTGCGCTTCACCATGGACGAGAGCTACCAGCGCGCTGTGCGCCGCCAGTTCGTGGCTCTCTTTGAAGAGGGCTTGGTTTACCGCGGCACTAGGATCACCAACTGGTGTCCCAGTTGCCTGACAGCCCTCGCCGACATTGAGGTAGAGCACGAGGAGGAAGAGAGCTTCCTCTGGTATGTGCGCTATCCGGCAGCCGACGGCGAGGGATCCATCACGGTGGCCACCACGCGGCCGGAGACCATGCTGGGCGACACCGCTGTGGCCGTGCACCCGGAGGATCCACGTTACCAGGCGTGGATCGGGCGCACCTTGACGCTCCCCCTGCTGGGCCGCACGATCCCGGTGGTAGCCGACGAGGCCGTCGAACAGGACTTCGGCACAGGGGCCGTCAAAGTGACCCCGGCTCACGATCCCACCGATTACGAGATCGGCCAGCGCCACAGCTTGGAGAAAATCCTGGTGATCGACGAGGCCGGCCGCATGAACGAGCAGGCCGGCCCCTACCGAGGTCTCAGCCGCGAGGAGGCGCGTGCGAGAATCGTCGAACAATTGCGTCAAGAGGGCCTCTTGGAGAGAGAGGAGCCCTACCGTCATGCTGTCGGTCACTGCTACCGCTGTCATCAGGCGATCGAACCGATCCTCTCCACGCAATGGTATTGCCGCATGGATAGTATGGCCAAACCAGCTATGGAGGTGGTTCGCTCGGGGCAGGTGGAGTTCATCCCGCCGCGCTGGACCAAGATCTATATGGACTGGATGGAAAACATCCAGCCTTGGTGCATCTCCCGACAGATCTGGTGGGGACACCGCATCCCAGTCTGGTATTGCGCGGATTGCGGCGCTGTCTTTGCCGCCGGCGAGGATCCCGACCAGTGTGTCCGTTGCGGCTCGGGCCGGATCGAGCAGGATCCCGACGCACTGGATACCTGGTTTTCCTCCAATCTCTGGCCCTTCGCCATTCTCGGCTGGCCGGAAGAGACCGCCGAGCAGGCCTTCTTCCTGCCCAACGAGACGCTTTCTACGGCCTACGACATCATCTTCTTCTGGGTGGCGCGGATGATCATGGCCTCCCTCCGCTTCAAGGGGGAGATCCCCTTCCGCAAAGTTTTCATTCACGGCCTGATCCGTGACGGCAAGGGGCGGAAGATGTCGCGGTCGCTGGGCAACGTCATCGATCCGCTGGAGAAGGTGCAGCAGTACGGCGCCGACGCCTTCCGCTTTTCCATGGCCGCAGCGGCCACCCTGGGCGGGCAGGACATCCCGATGGGCGAGGAGCGTTTCGAGCGGGGCCGCAACTTCACCAACAAGCTATGGAACGCTGCCCGCTTCGCCCTCCAGAACTTGGAAGGGATGCGACCAGACCAACAAAGCGCTCGGGATGAGATGCATGCTGAACGGCCCGCGGCAGCGCGTCCTGCCGAAGGGCTTCCTCACCGCTTCATCCTCTCCCGCCTGCAGCGGATCATCGCTTCCACCACCGCTTCCTTGCAGCAGTACAACTTCGCCGAGGCCATGCGCAACCTGGAGGAGTTCTTCTGGGGTGATTTCTGCGACTGGTACCTGGAGATGTGCAAGACCGACCTCTTCCAGCCGGGGCGAGACAAAGCCGGCGCGCAGCGTGTGCTGTGCGAGACGCTGGAAAAGATCCTTCGCCTGCTCCACCCGATGCTGCCCTTCATCACCGAAGAACTCTGGCAAAAGTTTCCAGGTAAGGAAGGACAGGCCTTGATCACAGCCTCCTGGCCGGTAGCTGACCCGCGCCTGCTGGATCCCGCAGCCGAGGAAGAGATGAGCTTGGTTCAAGAGCTGGCACACTCGGTGCGCAACCTGCGGGCCGAGGGGCAGATTCCTCCCGGCGAGAAGGCGCCCGTCGTCGTGGTCGCCACAGAAGAGACACAGAGGACGCTGCGCCGGGTGGAGGCCTATCTCTGCCCGTTGGTTCGCATCAGTGAGCTGCGCCTGGCTGGAGAAGAAGCGCGGCCCCAGTCTTCCCTTTCTGCGGTGGCTCATGGCATGGAAATCTATCTCCCCTTGGGCGGTGAGAAAGCCCAGAACGTAGCCCGAAAATTGGAGAAAGAGCTGGAGAAGGTCCGCGCTCAGTTGGTCAAAACCGCGGAACGACTGTCCAGCGAGGAGTTCCTCCGTCGAGCTCCGGCCGAGGTGGTCGATAAACAACGGACGGTGCAAGCGGAGATGGTTTTCCAGGCCGACCGCTTGGGCCGCTTGGTGAAAGGGTTGCGCAACTGATGGATTACGAGCGGGCCTTGGCCTTCTTGGAATCGCCGGCTCGTTTTTCCCCGCGGTTGGGGTTGGCCCGCATCGAGCGCCTATTGGAACTGCTGGGGAACCCCCAAGAGTCTTTCCCCTCGGCGCTGGTCGCCGGCACCTCGGGCAAGGGTTCTTCTTGCCGCCTGATCGCCTCCGTCCTCAGCTCAGCCGGTTTCCACACTGGGTTGCTCTCCAAACCTCACCTGCAGAGCTACCGCGAGCGAGTGGAAATCGACGGGCAGCGGATCTCCAAGTCCTCTCTGGCCGCCATCGTCGAGCGCATCGTGCCTCTAGCCCAAGAGCTGGCCGAGACGCCCTTGGGCGCCCCCACCTACTTCGAGATGGGAGTGGCGCTGGCTTTCTCCTACTTCGCCCAGGAGCGGGTGGAGCTGGCAGTGGTGGAGGTTGGCCTCGGCGGCCGCCTGGATGCCACCAATGTGCTGCGGCCGATTTTGACCGGCATCACCCCAATCGGCTTCGACCACACTGAGTATTTGGGCCACACCCTGACCGAAATCGCCGGCGAGAAAGCCGGCATCCTCAAACCGGGTGTCCCGGTGGCGCTCGCCCCCCAGCATCCCGAGGCCCTCGCCGCCATCCGCAGGCGAGCCGCCGAGGTAGGGTCGCCGGTCCTCCCCAGTGAAAACTGGCAAGCGCATCGGAACAGTGCGGATCTCCACGGACAGCGCTTTGATCTGGAGCAAGTCACGCTGGAGAGCGGAAGTAAAAAGTCAGGGGTCAGGAAATACGGAGAACTCTTCTTGCCGCTCTTGGGCCGGCACCAACTGGAGAACGCCGCCTTCGCCCTGACTGCCTTGGGGTGGTTGCGAGAAGAGGGCTTCGGCTGGGAGGAGAAGCATCTGCGTCAAGGATGGGCTGACCTGTGTTGGCCGGGGCGGGCCGAGGTCCTCCAAGAAGGGCCGCTGTTGGTCATCGATGCGGCTCACAACCCGGACAAGGCTGCCGCATTGGCCGAGACGATTCGGGATTATTTCTCTTTCCGCCGTCTAGCGCTGGTATTCGGCGCCTCCGGCGACAAGGACGCCGCTGCCATGCTGGCTCTCTTCGCGCCCTGGCGGCCGCGACTCTTCGCTACCCAAGCCCAATCCCAACGAGCTCTGGCAGCCGATCAGGTTCTGGCTCTCGGCGCCGTCTTGGGTTTATCGGGAACCAGCTTCCCGAGGGTGACCGACGCTGTTCAGCAAGCCTTGCGTTGGGCAGACCCCCAAGACATGGCGCTGGTCGCCGGCTCCACCTACGTCGCCGGAGAGGCAAGGGATCTTTACTTCCCCGCTGACGCCGAATAGCTCGCGGCAACTAGACAGCTCGCGGCAGCCTGATAGCCCGCGGCAGCGCGTTCCGTAACCAATCCCCCTTCTTGACGGATCTAACAGATAAACCCTGATCGGAGAGAGCATGCAATACGATGCAGTGGTCTTGGCCGGCTCGGACCGGGAAAGCTGGCTCAAGGAAGAAGGGGTCAACAACAAAGCGCTGCTAACGATCGATGGCAAGCCGCTGGTTCAATATGTGTTGGAGGCGCTGCGCGGATCCGCTTACCATGGCCGCACAATTCTGGTGGCTGACTTCCCCCCCAACGAAGCCCTGGATCCCCTGGTTGATGTCTGGGTAACGGCCGGGGATTCCCTGGAGGAGAACATCCGCCGTGGCGCCAAGAAGACCACGGCCCCCCTGGTGTTGATCGTCAGCTCCGATCTCCCTTTCCTGGAGACGGCGGATGTTGACCTCTTCTGCGACTTTTGCCTGAAGAACCCGGCCTACTACTACATCCCGGTGATCCGCAAAGAAGACATCGAAGCCCGCTTCCCGGGGAGCAAGCGGACCTACGCCCAACTGAAGGAGGGCAAGGTGAAAGCCGGGAATATGGTGATCTTCTCCATTGAGGCCTACGACGTGGTGGAGCGGTTCATGTCCGAGGTGATCGCCGGGCGGAAGAAGATCTGGAAGCTGGCCAGTATCTTCGGCGCCAAGCAAATCCTCAAGTTTGCCTTAGGGACTCTCTCCATCCACGAGTTGGAAGCAGTCTCTTCCCATTACATCGGCAAGCCGGGGCGGGCCGTCCTCCTCAACGCGCCCGCGATGGGAGTGGATATCGACAAGCCCGAGGATTTGATTCTGGCTCGAGCCATCCTCGAGAAGTGACCGGCTAGAAGTCTTCTCCGAAAAACAGCTTGGCTTCGCGGGCGAAGGAGGCGGGGGCATCCGAGGCGTGGACGATGTTGGCCGGCAGCTCCAAGCCATAGTCGCCGCGGATGGTTCCGGGGGCGGCTTCCTGGGGGTTGGTCGAACCGATCAGAGTGCGGACCAATTTCACTGCGTTGGGACCTTCCAATACCATCCCCACTGCGGGACCGGCTGTGACTAGGTCGACGAGCGACTGATAGAACCCCTTTCCCAGGTGTTCAGCATAGAACTGGGCGGCATCTTCGGTGGTGAAACTGCGCAGGCGCAGGGCGATGATCTTCAGGCCTTTATCTTCATAACGACGAATGACCTCGCCGACCAAGCCGCGGGCCACGCCGTCCGGCTTGACCATGGTAAATGTGCGTTCCATTCTCTTTCTCCTCCTCGCGAATCAAAGAGTAATGGGGACAGAATTAATTCTGTCCCCATTACTTTGCAATCTGTCCCCATTGCTCTGCCGCATCTCCTATCGGAACAGTAGTTTGATGGAGTTATAGAGCTCCACCGGCACCGTCTTTGATTGTGCCAGCACATCGGTCAATGGTACGGCCACCATCTCCGTCCCTTGCAAAGCTGCCATCGAGTCCCAGCCTTTCTGGTGAATCATCTCCATGGCCTTGACGCCCATTCGCGTGGCCATGATGCGGTCGAAGGGGGTGGGGGGACCGGAACGGACTAAATGGCCGAGGACAGTGGACCTTGTTTCCAGGCCGCTCTTGCGCTCCAGCAACTCGGCGAAGATGTGGCCCACGCCCCCCAGCCGGACGTGGCCGAAGGCATCCACCTCGCGCCTCTCGTAGCCGAGAAGCTGCCCTCCCTCCTGTGGGTAGATCGCTTCCGAGACCACGATCAAGCTGTAGGTCTCGCCGCGAGCTTTGCGCTGGTGCAGAAACTGGGCTACATCCTCGATGCTGTAGGGGATCTCCGGAATGAGGATGAGGTGCGCTCCCCCCGCCAGGCCGGATTGGATCGCCACCCAGCCGGCGTCGCGGCCCATCACCTCTACCACCATCAAGCGGCGGTGCGAGCGAGCCGTGCTGTGCAGGCGGTCAATAGCTTCGGTGGAGATCGTCACGGCTGTGTCAAACCCGATCGTGTTGTCGGTCAGGGCCACGTCGTTATCCATCGTCTTGGGAACGCCGACGCAAGGCACACCGCTCCGGCAGAGCTTGTGAGCCACGGTTAGGGTATCGTCGCCGCCGATGGCCAGCAAAGCATCCAGCCTCATCTTCTCCACGTTGCCCAGCAGCAGCGCTTCATCGCCGTCGCGCTTGAAGGGGTTGGTGCGGGACGTCTCCAGCAGGGTCCCCCCCACGGCCACGATCCCTTCCACGTCCTCCCAGCAAAGCGGCGTGGTGTCAGCGTCGAGGAGACCGGCCCATCCGCGCCGGATTCCCACCATCTCCCAACCGTAATCCTCTCCCTTGGCTACAGCGGCGCGAATGGCCGCGTTCAAGCCTGGGGCATCTCCTCCACCAGTTAAAATCCCGACTCTCATTTCACTCTCCTTGGCCTGCTCCCGCGATGGGATCTACCCCCGCGATAGGTTTGCTTCCCGTCACACCTGCGCCTGCCGCTGATGCTGGGGACAGATTTGAAATCTGTCCCCAGCATCAGCGGCAACTAGACAGCCCGCGGCAGGGTGTTCCGCTATACACAGATTCCACAGAATTATGCACAGGATTTTCCCAAGCTGTAAAACCGCGACTTTGTGCTGAAACCTGCCTCATCCTAGTCCAGTCCTCGGTTTTGCGCAAGCGCTTGACAGGTGGGTTGACGGGCATGCCTCAGGTAGGTCAAAATAGGCCAGCGAAGCGGGGATGGATTCCAAATAAGGAGTGGAGATGCGAAACCTGAAGATTTTCTTGCTGTGTCTTCTATTGACCCTGCTCGTAGGAGCGCCGGCGGTAAGGGCCGAGACGCTGTCATTGGAAGCAGTGGCCTATTCCCCAGAAGAGTGTGGCGACGGTGCGAAGGTTCCGCACACCGCCAACGGCACCGACTTGCGTCCCGGGGTGATGGCGGTGGATCCTGGGGTCATCCCCTTCGGCACCATCTTGGATGTGCCGGGGTACGGCTTGGCTCAGGCCGAGGACACCGGCGGGGCGATTGTCGGCGCCATCATTGATCTGGCCATGGGCAGCCGCGATGAAGCATACGCCTGGGGACGGCGCCCGGTGGAGGCTCTGCTGCTGCGCCGCGGGTGGGACCAGTGGCTGCTTCCTGTTTTGGCCCCTCTTCTGGAGAAGGCCATTGCCGGCTACAAGGAAGGCGCCGACCCTGCCCTTAACCGGGTAGCCACCCGCGCCGAGTTTGCCGCGCTGCTGGCCCGCATTCTGGGGATCCAGCCCAAAGCCAGCGTGGCCTCCTTCCGCGACGTGCCTCCCACTCATTGGGCCGCCCCAACACTGGCCGCCTTGCGCGAGAAGGAAATCTTCAAGGGCAATTCCGACGGTACTTTCCGCCCCGATGACCCGGTCAATTGGGAATCGTTAGAGGTCATACTGAGTCGCTTTGGCATCGAGGATTTTCACCAGATCTACCTGCACCGTGAAGCGTTGACCCGTGGCGAGCTATTGATCCAGATGCGCCCCCTCCTCCCGCCAACAACCGCCACCCCCTAGAATAGTAATGGGGACAGACTTATTTTCCCGCCTTCCTCGGCCTTCCCGGCCCTCGAGATTCCACCCGTCTTTCTATCTTCTTCTCGATTTCCTCCACAAGGAGCAGGAGCTTCTCTTCCCAGTCTCCAACGTGACGCAGGCTTGTTGCCCAATCAACCGATTCGGGATCGGGAAGCAGTGGACAGACTAGCGTACGGGCTCAACGGCCCAGATCCTTCGTCGTCCTTCCTTCTTCTCTCTTTCAATCCCGTCTATCCTACTGGAATTCTGGTAGGAGATGCTTCACTGCGTTCAGCATGACAACCCCCTTTTGTCATCCTGAAGCGCCTCCCTTTTGTCATCCTGAAGCGCCTCCCTTTTGTCATCCTGAAGCGCCTCCCTTTTGTCATCCTGAAGCGCGCAGCGCTGAAGGATCTCGCAGTTGGTTCTGCAACCGAAAGTCAAGGGCGAGATGCTTCACTGCGTTCAGCATGACAACCCCCTTTTGTCATCCTGAAGCGCGCAGCGCTGAAGGATCTCGCAGTTGGTCCTGCAACCGAAAGTCAAGGGAGAGATGCTTCACTGCGCTCAGCATGACAAGAGGGGAGGGTGCGATCGTAACTCGAGGACTGTCTCCATCTCTGTGTGCAGGCCGTCACAACGGGCGCATGGGAGGCGGCGGGGAGGATCTAACCGGCAGGGAACAGTCATGGTCAGTCCGGGTAAGTCTCACGGACCAGGCAAGGGAGGAAGGGGGTGGGGGGAAGGAGGGCAAGGTGCAGCGCGAGACAGAATGAAGGGTAGAGTTGGGCATCCTAACCAGCCCGCGGCAAGTTGACAGCCCGCGGCAGCGTGTCCTTAGATGTCCAGGTTCCTCACTTCGTGGGCGTGGGCCGTGATGTAGTCTTTACGAGGTTCCACTTTATCTCCCATTAGGACAGTAAAGATCTCCTCGGCAGCTTGGGGGTCCTCCAGGGTAACACGAAGGATGGCGCGCGA
>CAYXFH010000025.1:0-8769 GCA_964464245.1 uncultured bacterium | reverse complement strand
GCCGGGGGCTATCTTGTACTGGCAGGTGTCCAAGTGGCGCCAGGTCCGATCCTGGCGATGGTCGTAGATAGGAGCAATATCCTGGCAGACGGGGCAGCGCCAGTGAGAAGGATCATCATGGTGAGAAAGTAGACCTCCGGTTCGAATTGACCGTAGGTCAATTCGGAACGCGGACTTCTCCAGCTTCCAGATCCAACTCTACATGCTTTACATACCAGGGGGCTTCGATGCCCAGGATCTGACGGTAGAGTTCAATATCTCGCATAGCTCAGAGGATAGGCGATATTATGGTATAACACGAGATAACCCACAGGGCCATAAATCTGTCCCCATAACTCATTGTCCCCATAGCTTCGCGAAGCCGGGAGCCAGGTAACGGCGCAGGAGGCGGGTGTGGCTGAAGCTGAGCGGACGGCGCAGGAATGGAATCCGTTCCAGCAAGGCAATCAGCAGATCGAGTAGAGCAGTGATCACCAGAACCCCCGCTGTCCAAACCAGGATAGCCAAACACAAGCCCCCCACGATCCCTGCCCAAGCTAAGAGGTCGACTCCCGTCCAAGCGAAGAGCCAACTGTTGTAGGGGAGAAAGAGCGGGAGCAGTCCGATCAGGAGGAGGCGCGCCAGAGAAGTCTGGATGGCTTGAGCAGGGCAGAGGTTGATGCAGCGCGCACAGCCCTGGCAATTCCAGTTCCAGCGCGGCCGGCCTCCCGAAAGATGAATGGCGGAGGCCGGACAGGTGCGCACGCATAGGCCGCACCGCGTACAGGTCCGGAGCAGTGGGGACAGATTTAAATCTGTCCCCATCTCGCTCGCTGCGTAGAGTTTCCCGATGAAACGGCGGCCGAAGATGCGGTAGAGCAGGCCGAAAGGCCACGACCACAGTTGGGTGCTGAAGCTGCAACGCTTCACCCGAGATTCGCCGGCGACCAGGGAGGGAATCATGGCAGAAACTTCCTCATCAGCCTGACGGAGGATAGCCCGGCAGTCTTCTTCGTTGGGTGGAGCGGCGATCATGGTCCAGTTCACCGGGTAGCCCACCCCTGCGCGGAAAAAAACAGAGTAACCGCGTCTTTCCAACAGGCGGCTTGCCTCCAGGAGGGCTTGCCCCTCGTCCCCGGCTATGCGCCGCCTTTTTGCTCCCTGACCCAGATAAGTGTCGCCGAAGATGGCCAGGACGGCTGCTCTTTGCGTTACTTGACGATTATGGACAGAACCTAAATCCACTGAAATGGGGACAGATTTGAAATCTGTCCCCAAGCAGCGAGGCAATCGTTTCAAGTACTGGCGGAAGATCTGCGGCACAGCGGTGGCATAGACCGGGAAGGCGAAGATCTCCAGCGTTGTTTCCTTCCACCCCTCCTCTTCCTCGAAGTGATCGGCGGTCCGTGATGCTGGATTGACGCTGTCCACCCGGCGCGTCTCGACCTGGCGCCCGGCGTCACTCAATCCTTGTTGAAGGATCCCCACGGCGCGGGCGGTGTTTCCGGTTCCGCTGAAGTAGTGGATCCGCACTCCCAGTGAAATGGGGACAGAATTTAATTCTGTCCCCATTTCATGCGCGAATTCTGTCCCCAATTCACTGCACAATTCAGCGTAGCCCAGCCAGCTCGTCCTCGTTGAGGCCGAAGTAATGACCGATCTCGTGCTCCACCACCTCGGCCACCATTTGGCGGACGGCGGCTGGGGTGGAGGTTTGGGCTTCGATCGGCTTTTGGTAGATGGTGATGCAGTCGGGGAATTCGTAGATGGAGCGCCCTTTCAGCGGGCTGGGGATCCCATGGTAGAGGCCGAGCAAGCCGTAGGGGCTGCGAATTCCCTGTTGTGCCAATACTTCGGGTGAAGGGAACTCCTCCACCACGATGACCACATTCTCCAGCTTTTCTTGGAAGTAAGGGGGCAGACTGTCCAAGGCGTCTCGCACCAAGGCCTCGAAGTGCGCGCGGATCATACGGGCCGATTCATTCGCTGAACGATTAGAAAGGGAGGTCGTCCGAGGCGGCGGGGGGCATGTCAGGCGGGCTGTTCTCTACCGGGAGTGGGTCTTCTTCGTCCCAGAGCTGATCGTTGGGGGTCTGTTCGTAGGATCCTTCCGCCACGAGATGCCGCACTTGCCGGTGAGAGACCGCTTTCACCGGGGGGATCAGGTCGAAATGTTCTGTTTCCATCTGATTGTCCATCTTCTTTCGCCGGTCCAAAGGGAGTACCTGGCGAACCGCCGGGTCAAGGTATATGATACGCTCTCTATGGAAAAAAAGAACGTGCGTGATGCTCTTTGAGAGGAAACAGATTCATAGCCGTGGTTTGCGGCCGATTCAATTCGTGGTGCTCTCCTTCGCCGCTGTCATCCTCTTCGGCGGCGTCCTCCTGTGCTTGCCCTTCTCCTCTAGGTCCGGGCAGTTCACTCCTTTCCTGGATGCGCTCTTCACCGCCACCTCAGCGACCTGTGTAACCGGTCTGGTGGTGGTGGACACCGCCCAGCATTACTCCCTCTTCGGGCAAACGGTGATCTTGTTCTTGATCCAGATCGGAGGTCTGGGCTATATGACCATAGCCAGCTTCATCCCGATCCTCCTGGGGCGCCGAGTAGATCTTCTGGACCGCATCCGCCTAGCTGAGCAATTAAACTCCAGCGGGTTGAAAGGGATCGTCCTGCTGGCCAAATATGTCATGGGAACAGTACTGATCGCTGAAGGGATTGGCGCAGTCATCCTCTTCTTCCGCTTCTGGGTCGACATGCCCTTTTGGAAGGCGCTCTGGGCGGGAATCTTCCACTCTGTCTCGGCTTTCTGCAATGCCGGTTTCGATGTGCTGGGCACTTTTTCCGGTCCTTTCTCCAGCCTCACTGCCTATCGCGGCGACCTGACGGTGAACCTGACGATCTGTTTCCTGATCATCCTCGGCGGGCTGGGTTTCTTCGTGATCGCCAACATGGTGCGCCATTTTCGCTACCGCGAGCCTGTCACCTTGCAGTCGCGGGTGGTGCTGCTGACCACGGTCATCCTCCTGGCGCTGGGGACAGTGGCCATCCTTGGGCTGGAGTGGAGCAACCCGCGCACCTTGGCGCCCCTTTCCTTCGGCGAGAAACTGCTGGGCTCCTTCTTTCAATCGGTTACCCCGCGCACTGCCGGCTTCAACACGCTGGACATCGGGGGGATGAATGTCGCCACCCTGATGGTGATCGTTCTGCTGATGTTCATCGGCGCCTCTCCGGGAGGGACTGGCGGAGGGGTAAAGACCTCCACTTTCGCGCTGCTCATCGCGACTGTGCGCAGCACGGTTCGCGGTTTCCCCGACACTGTCTTGATGGGGCGGCGCATCGATCCTTACCAGGTGCGCAAAGCGGTCAGCATCGTGGCGCTCTCCTTTACCCTGGTGGTGTTGGCCTCAACGCTTCTTTCGCAGAGCGAGCCTTTTGCTTTCCACAACCTGATCTTCGAGGTCACCTCAGCCTTCGGAACAGTGGGTCTCTCCACAGGCATCACCCCCAGCTTGACAGCGGTTGGGAAAGTGGTAGTTTTGCTGGTTGTGTTTGCGGGCCGCGTGGGTCCTCTTACCCTTCTCCTGGCGCTCGCCCAAGGAAGGCGGGAGCCTCGGATCCGTTATCCTGAAGAGGTCGTGATTGTTGGATGAGTAAAAGCAGAAGGCAGTTTGCCGTGTTGGGGTTGGGCCGTTTCGGCAGCCATCTGGCCTTTACCCTGGCGCAGAAGGGGTACCGCGTGCTGGGGCTGGACCATAACGAGAAGATGGTCGATTCCATCTGTGATTGCGTGACTATGGCCAAGGTGCTCGATTGCACCAGTACCGAGGCCTTGCGTGAAGCCGGAGTGGCCAATTGCGATGTAGCCATTCTCTGCATCGGCAACAACATCGAGGCCAGTATTCTCGCTCTGGTCGCGCTGCAGGAGTTGAAGGTCCCCTATATTATCGCCAAAGCGCAAAATGACGTTCATGGGCGGGTGCTCAGCAAGATGGGGGCGCATGAAGTGGTGAACCCAGAGAAGGACATGGCCATTCGCCTGGCCAACCGCTTGACCTTCAGCAATCTGCTGGACTTCATCGAGCTGTCCCCCGATTATTCGCTCGCCGAGGAGAAAGCCCCGCCCCACCTGGTGGGAAAGAGCCTCGCTGACCTGGACCTGCATCATCGCGCGCGCATCTCCATCGTCGCCATCAAGCGTAACGATCACCTCTTGATCGCACCCTCCGCTGATGAACGGATTCAGATAGGCGATGCCATCGTGCTGATCGGCAGTACTGAAGCGGTCAACAGTTTTCTCAAGGAGTAAGCTCGAGACGGTCCTGCGGGACGCGCTCGACAGCCTGCTAAAGCTCCTCTTCCCGCCCAAATGCCTGGGATGCGGGATCCTCGGACCGAAGACCTTGTGCGACGCTTGCCGCGGCGAGCTGCTCCCCTACCGCGGGCCGGCCTGCGGCCGTTGCGGCGTGCCGATGTCGATCTCCGCTCTCCTCTGCCCGGAGTGCAAGCGGGAACCGCCCCCCTTCTCGCGCGCCTTCTCGCGCTCGCTTTACGAGGGGAAGATGGAGGGGTTGGTGCGGCGCTTGAAGTTCCAGGACGCGCCGCAGTTGGCCGAACCATTGGCACAACTGATGGCCGAGGAATGGCGGGAACGGGGCCTGCAGTCGAAGCCTTTCGACCTGGTTACAGCAGTCCCCCTCTCGAAGGCGAGCTTATCTCGACGCGGCTACAACCAAGCCGCTCTCCTGGCACGAAAGCTGTCCCGCGAGTTGGGCCTCCCGTACCGCGAATCTTTGCGCAAGGTGCGAAGGACGGCGGAGCAAGCCCGTCTTGGCCGCGAGAAGCGACTGACCAACCAACGCGGCGCCTTCGCTGTGTCGGCGCCATTGAACGGGGAGCGGGTGTTGTTGATCGACGACGTCATGACGACTGGGGCGACGGCGCGGGAATGCGCGATCACCTTATTGACGGGAGGCGCGGGAGAAGTGTGGGTCTATGCCTTGGCCCGCGGGACGGGCTCTCAGCGGGGCAGGATCAGCTCGTAGTCGTTGCAGCGCGGGCAATCCACATCCGGGTTGATGCCGCGCTTCTTGATCATGCCGCAGATGAAGATAATGTCCCCTTTCTGGTTCCAGACCTTCTCCCCCTCCAGGTATTTGCAGTGAGCCCCGGCCAAGCGCCGGCCGATCTCACAACTGGCGCAGGGGATGTCGAGATCCCTGGGGGCGCCGAGCAGCTTCTCCTCGCCGGCCCGGCAGACGATCTCGTAGACTTCCTCATTGGAGCCGCGCAGGAGCCCTTTCTTAATGATCCAAATGTATTTGCAGCGTTTCGGCACGGGAACTAGTGTAGCAGATCTGCCGACTTTCGGAATGATCCGGGCGCGCATGCGAAGTCCTGTTATCGGGAAGAGTAACTTTCCCCTCTCATTTTGGAGCCACAGCGTTCTCCGGCGCGGTCGACACTTTACCCTAATGGGCGTTCCCAAGACTGGGGTCAAAGACCTATACTCACCCGATGGGGGCTCTCTGGGAGAGTTCCTTCATCAAGTCCTGCCGGCGGAGGGTAGGCCGGCTAGCTGAAAGGAGAACAAAGATGGCGCATGCGATGGTAAAGTGGGTGGAAGGACTGCAGTTTATCGCCTCCGATGACATGGGGCACGCTTTCGTGCTCGATTCCAGCAAGGATCACGGCGGCTTCGACCTGGGCTTCCGCCCTGGAGATTTGCTGCTGGTGGCCTTGGGCGCTTGCACCGGGATGGATGTGATCTCCATCCTAGAGAAGAAGAAGCAGGAAGTGACCAGTTTCGAGGTTCACGTCGAGGGAGAAGGGGCGAGCGACTTCCCCAAACGTTGGCTGCGGATGGAGGTGGAGTATCGGTTGAAGGGGAGGGGTTTGCAGGAGGATGCCGTGGCGCGGGCCATCCAGCTCTCCGAGGAGAAGTACTGCATGGTGCGAGCCACCTTGCTTCCTCAGGTCCAGATCACCAGCCGCTTCACCCTCCAGGATGCCTGATCGTCCACTAGCGACCATCGGCTGGGTGCGCAACGGCGTTGCCGGCGGCAGCAGAGGGGTCGATTGGAAAGAGGTCGTCTCCCGGATTGAAATTGATCCGGCCTTTGTGGCGGGGCTGGAGGGGATCGAAGAGTTCTCGCACATCTACATCCTTTTTCTCTTGCAGGGTGAGGAAGCGGCGCTCTTGTGCCATCCCCGCGGCCGAGCCGACCTTCCCGAGGTGGGTGTCTTCGCCTCGCGCAGCCCGCATCACCCCAGTCCCTTGGGGCTCACTTTGGTGGAATTGCTCTCCCGCCGCGGCAACGAGCTGGAGGTGCGGGGGCTGGATGCCTGGGACGGCGGCGCCGTGCTAGACTTGAAGCCGTTTATGATGCGCGCCCTGCCGGAAAACCTGCGCTACCCGGCCTGGCTGGATCAACTGGAGCGCAAAGGAGACGCCGGATGAAAAGAGGGATCGCCCTCGTTTTGGTTTTAATTGTTCTATTGACGCCGCTGGGGGTATACGCCGCCAGCATGCCCTCCTACGCTGTATCCTACGACCACACCCTTTCCACCGGTCTGCGCTACAACGGTTCAGTGGCCTTGGACCTTGGTTACGGCTGGCTGCAAGCCCAGTTTGTGGGGCCGCTTCCTTGGATGGACGCCCAAATCCTGATCCAAAACCACCGGGTCAGCTACATGCAGTTCGCTTACCGTTCTTCCAACCGGCCGCAGATCACCCAGCGTTTCACCTTCGTCAACGGCAAAGTGGTGGATGACCGGCTCGACCCGGAAGGACGCTTGTTGCTGTTCATGTTGCTGGCCAATTTCTGGCCGCAGGGCTTCCCGCCCGACATGGCCGACGACCCTCTCTTGCTCTTGGGGATCTGGTTGGGATCTCAGTGGCGCTAGCCCCGGTAACCTCGGGGTCAGGTCTTTAGATTTAGCGTTTCCGCCTCATTTCGATGTTGGCGGACCAGAGCAAGCCGTTTTCCTTTGAGGGGATGCGGTTGCTTCCGATCTCCGCAGTGAAAGTTGACCTGGCTGAAACCAGAACTCCGCAGCCGGTGCGGATTAGCTGGATATCTGTTGTTGGGAGAACAGAAGGGGCGTCTACAATGAAGGAGCAGTCTTGACAGAGCCGACTCGTCTTGATCCTTGCTACATCAACCGTCGAGTTGAGCTACCCTATGGGCTGCAGGTAAACGAGGTTGCGGAGGCTGTTGCTGAAACGTACAGGCTTTTCCATGGTCTCAAAGACTTCCTGATCCAGGGCGAGTTCCGCCCTCTTGAAGAACTCCTGCTCGGGAATTCACTCTCAGGCATCATCTCGGAATTCCTTGTCAAGAACATCGCCCGTACATCCCAAACGCTTGATGCAAATGTAAAAATTGGTGGACATCCTGATCTTCTCCCAAAAGGATACTACTCGTCGAATTTGGTTCAAAAAGGGGACGAGGGGATTGAGGTCAAGGCTTCAATCCAGCGCGGCGGTTGGCAAGGTCATAATCCAGAAGACTGCTGGCTGATGGTGTTTCGGTACTCGATAGGCAAGCAGGAGAGGGGCGAGGTTGTGCCGCTGACATTCGTAGAGATCCTTTGCGCCAAGATCGAGTGCTCTGACTGGTCGTTCTCAGGACGGAAGGGCTCATCACGTCGGACTCCAACGGCTTCAATAACAACTTCCGGAGTCGAGAAGCTTCGCAGGAACTTTCTCTACCGACTTTGCGGCGTCGGTGTTGGCCCATACAAGAATATCCTGGCGCAACCGTGAGTGCCTAGATCTGTAGACTCATTCTATCGAAAATGCTCGCTTGATCTTTTGCAGCCTTGGATGAGCTACGAGGCGCAGGTTCGTTTGACTCGCTGTTGAGAACGATAGCAGCGAGCCGAGGAACCGCTCGTGTTGCCATCTCGAAGAACTCTGGGTCGTTCTCAATGCCAATGCTACTGTAGCCAATTGCGCAAGCCGCAGCGATCGTCGAACCGCCACCCATGAAGGGATCTAGGACAATACCCTCGCCAAGAGGAAGCGCCGCCCGGACGACTTGGCGCATGAAGGCTTGTGGTTTGAGCGATGGATGAGGGGCAATGTCTCGCTCAGTAGACCGCGTGGGAGAACTGCGGATGATATCACAGAATGGTTGTTCCGCGCCGATCCTTCGAAGTCCGCCTGCCTTCCACTTGCGAAGATTGTCTTGAACACGGCCCTCGCATGGTTTTCTGAAGAGCCCCCATGGCTCCCAGCAAGATCTCGGCATGACTGTTACCTCGTCAAATTCGATGTGAGCATTCTTGGGCCGATCTCCACCCCGAAGAGTCTGAACCAAACGAATCACCTCGCCCCGTTTCTCGAAGCCCGCCTCGATCATCGGAACATAGACAAGGTGAGAAAGAAGTGGGTTCGTGGCGATGAATACGTGCCCGCCTGGCACGAGGATGCGGAATACTCTCTTGGCCCAGCAGGAAAAGAAGTCTCGCAGTCGACGCTTCTCCTCATCATTGAGCACCGTGAAACGTGGCAAGGGACGGCGAGTGCATCCGTCAAGCGTGGGGGGGATCCTCCATACACCACCCCTGCCGCATCGCAGCTTCGTTGTTTCTTCCGCAGTGTACTCTTTAAGTCCGTATGGAGGGTCGGTTACGATCGCATGGATGCTGTTCGATTCTCGGTTTTCGAGCCAGGTGAAGCAGTCGTCATGTACCAGTTCGTATAAATCTTGCGCAATGGCATAGCGCTGAGTTGGTTCACTTACAGCGAAAGGCGCGGCGTTCTGTTGATCATCGTCGTAGGAATC
>CAYXFH010000024.1:0-3881 GCA_964464245.1 uncultured bacterium | reverse complement strand
GGGTATATCCCCATCCGCCTTCTCCCTTTATACTGTTGCGAGATGAATTATCGCCGGTTTCCCCATATTCCTGATGCTGCTCCAGCCAGACGCTCTCCCCGTAGCCGTTTTGGGGCTTTGCGGGGCTTGAGTTTGGGTATTCTGCTGCTGATCCTGATGGCTGCTGCGCTGCTCCTTTCCGATCGCCCCAATCCCGCGTCGGATCCTTCCCTTCATGCCCGGCTGGCGTATGTCGCCTACAGTGACAATCCCCTCAACGAGCAAACTCTGGCGGGCTTGCGCGAGGGCTTCACCGAAGCCGGCTGGACGGAAGGAGAGGACTTTTCGCTGCGACTGTACAATGCCCAGGCCGACCTGGGGACGCTCGCCCAAATCCTCGACGAGGTGCGACAGAATCCTCCCGACCTTCTCCTGACTTCGGGAACACCCGCCCTCCAGGCCGCATTACAGCGAATCCAAGGGATCCCGATGGTCTTCGGCAACGTCGCCTACCCGCTGATCACCGGGGTGGGGGAATCCTTCCAGCGGCATCGGTCGGATATCACCGGGATCAGCGTAGCGCCGGACTTCGATGGCACAATTAATCTGCTCCTCCGTTTGTTTCCACGTTTGCACCGAATCGGAACCCTCTTCTCCCCTGGGGAGATCAACGCAGTGGCCTCCATTGAGGAATTTCAACGGACCTCGCAGAACGCCGGCATCGAGCTGATTACAATACCGGTGAATTCCTCCTCGGATGTTGCCGATGCTGCCCTTGCGCTGACTGCGCAGGGACTGGACGCTATCGTCCAGATCGTCGACAACCTCACCAGCGGATCGATGGTCGCCATCATCCAAGCCGCGCGGACTAGCCACACGCCGATCTTTGCCTTCCAGGCAGACCCCGTGACAAAAGGAACGATAGCCGCCCGCGCACGTGACTACGACCAGGGAGGAAGGGACATGACCCGTCTGGCCATGCAGGTGCTGGGAGGAGCCTCGCCTGGGGATCTGCCGATCGAGCTGGTAAGTGAAACTCTCCTGCTCTTCAACCTGGATGCGGCCGGGGAATTCGGCGTGACCATCCCCGCAGATTTGCTTGCCCAGGCAGACAAGGTCATCGGGAAGCAGGCGCCGCCCTAGGATGTGATCCATAGCGCAAGGCAGGGTCTGTTGGAGCGGCCGGCTCTTTCATTGCCGGCTTGGCTCAATCGTTAACACCCCATTTTCTCCAACGACCCAGTCCATCTTCTTTCACCTATCTGTCCCTTTTTGACAATTCTTGATTTTCAGCATATTCTGTATTATCTATATTTTCTGATTTACCAATCTTTAAGAAAGGAGTCAGATGGAGTCAACCGAAAATGAAACGGGCTGCTGCCCACCAATGAAGGACACCGGCACTTGCTGCAAAGTCGTGGCCATTGTCAGTGTGGACGCCAAGGGACAGATGGTCTTGCCCAAGGAACTCCGCGAAGCCGCGGGGATCGCGGCCGGCGATAAGCTGGCCATCACTGCCTGGGAGCGGGAAGGGAAAGTTGTCGCCTTGAGTCTGACGCCGGCGAATCAACTGGCGGAAATGGTGAAAACGTTGTTGGAACCCTTGATGAGAGGTTCCGAATCGAACAAAGGAAAGGGGTAAAAAGATGGAAAAAAGCGACATTCACACCGTAGTGCGAGAAGCCTACGCAGCGGTAGCCTCCAAGGGATCATGTGGTTGCGGTTGCGGAATAGGTGAAACACCCACCTTGGAGAAAGCAGCAAGCCAGCGGATCGGCTACAGCGAGGAAGAGTTAGGCGCGATCCCGCAAGAAGCCAACCTGGGGCTGGGTTGTGGGAACCCTACCGCTCTTGTCGACCTTTCCAAGGGAGAAGTGGTATTGGATCTGGGTTCGGGTGGGGGGATCGACTGCTTCCTGGCTGCATCTGTCGTAGGCGAAGGAGGATGGGTGATCGGTGTGGACATGACCCCCCCGATGATCGACCAGGCTCGGGCCACCGCCCGAAGCCACGGTTATCGCAATGTGGAGTTCCGCTTAGGGGAGATCGAGAACCTGCCGGCGGCTGATGCTTCAGTGGACGTCGTGATCTCCAATTGCGTCATCAACCTTTCCCCCGATAAGCCCCGCGTCTTTCGTGAAGCCTTCCGCGTTTTGAAGCCGGAAGGCCGGTTGATGGTCTCGGACATCGTCCTGGTGGGCGAGCTGCCCGCTTCGATGAAGGATTCTCCTGATTTGTACGTCTCATGTTTGGCGGGGGCCGTGTCCAAGGAGGAGTACCTGGCTGCCATCGCCGAAGCCGGCTTCCGGGGGATAGAAATCCTCAGCGAGCTGCCGGCCGGAGCTAAGCGGCCACACGAGGGACCTTCCTACTGCAGCGATCGGGAGGCAAAACCACGCCAGCCGGCAACCGTTGAGGAATTGCAGGCCTTCGACCAGCAGCTCAATGCAGGGGAATTGGAGGTCTTTGCCTCCAGCATTCAGGTGCGAGCGTTCAAGCCGGCCTGAGATACCCGTGGATAAAAAGGGCGCCAAGGATGACAACCCCCCTTTGTCACCCTGAGGAGCGCAGCAACGAAGGGTCTGGGTCTAGCTTTGGGCCTAGAACCGAGACGAAAAAGCGAGACGAAAAGCGAGATCCTTCGCTTCGCTCAGGATGACAAAAAGGGGCTCAGGATGACAGGAAGGGCGCGCAGGATGACAACCCCCCTTTGTCACCCTGAGGAGCGCAGCGACGAAGGGTCTGGGTCTGGCTTTGGGCCTAGAAACGAGACGAAAAGCGAGACGAAAAGCGAGATCCTTCGCTTCGCTCAGGATGACAAAAAGGGGCTCAGGAGGATTAAAAAGGAGGTCAGGAGGATTAAAAAGGGCACGCAAGATGACAGGAGGGAGTGATCAGGGTGACGCGTATGACGGGTGTGACGGGTGTGACGCCTTTTTCCTATAGTTATTCATACGCTCTTCTCCTCTTTCCCCTCTGTAGATACACAACTATAGGAAGTAGCCGTCACTAATTGCTCGACCCGTCACAAACCCATTCCAGGAGCCGCTTTGATGGTTATTCAAAGGTGTCATAAGCCGTTACGAATTGTCATCCTTCCAGGAAACCGAGCTTCCCGCGCATCCCTTCATTCAGAAAAGGGGACAGATTTATTTTATCCTTCGCTATGCTCAGGATGGGCTGCCAGTCAACTGTCCCCGTTGAAGCGATGGTCGGATCAGCTCCCATTCTCCCACCGCAATGGTTTCTTTTAGAGAAAGGGGACAGATTCAATTCTTATTCCAATTTGCATTCAAGTTGACATTGTGCTATCTACTTGCCATGGAGGTATGCCATGGCCAGACAGAACCAAATCAGCATGGAAGACCTACAACGGGCCAAGCAGTTGCGCGATCAAGCCACCACGGCAGTAGAGTATCGCAAGGCCCTTTCTGTGATACTGACTGCAGAACTCAGCATGGATGCCGAACAGATCGCCGAGTTGCTGGGAACCAGTCGCCGGACTGTTTTTCGTGATCGTGTCAGTATTCGCAGTCAAGGCGACACTACAAAGAACTGTTGGGGCGGCCGCCGGCATTGTGCGATGAGCATCGCCGAGGAAGATCAGTTCCTTGCTCAATGGGAAGATCAGGCACTCGTCGGTGGGGTTCTGACGGTTCCGCCCATTCATGCCGCCCTGGTGAAACGTTTGGGTCGAGACATCCCCATGTCAACAACCTATCGGTTATTGGCTCGTCACGGCTGGCGCAAGGTGCAACCAGACACCAAACACCCCAAGAGCGATGCTGCCTTGCAGGACGAATTCAAAAAAAACTCCCCGAAGCTGTGGAAGCCGCTTGTCTGAAAAACGAAGATCAGCTTCCGCTCCGGTTGATCTTTCAGGATGAAGCCCGCTTTGGGAG
>CAYXFH010000023.1:0-5120 GCA_964464245.1 uncultured bacterium | reverse complement strand
AGCACGTTCAGGCGGTAGTAGAGATCCTCGCGGAAGCGCCCCTCCTTGACCATCGCCTCGATGTCCTGGTTGGTGGCGGCGATCACCCGCACGTCCACCTGGATGCTCTCTTTTCCCCCCACGCGCATGAAGGTATGGTCTTGCAGCACGCGCAGCAGTTTCGCCTGCAAGGACAAGGACATGTCGCCGATCTCGTCCAAGAGAAGAGTTCCTCCCTGGGCGGCCTCGAACTTGCCGAGGGTGCGAGCTTGGGCGCCGGTGAAAGCCCCCTTCTCGTAGCCGAACAGCTCGGACTCCAACAAAGTCTCCGGGATGGCGGCGCAGTTCACCGGCAGGAACAGTTTGGCGCCGCGCTGCGAGGCCCGGTGCAAGGTGCGAGCGACCAGCTCCTTGCCGGTGCCGGACTCTCCCGTCAACAGCACAGTGACCGGCGAGTCGGCGATGCGGCCGATGGTCTTGATGATCTCCAGCATCTTCTCCGAGCGGCCAACGATCCGTTCGCCCAGTTTCTCTTCGGAGAGAGTGGCGCGCACCACATCGGCCTCCTCCTCCAGCTCGCGCAAGCTCTCCACCTTGTCAGCCAAGGCTTTGATCTCGGCGATGTCGAAAGGCTTGTTGACGTACTCGTAGGCGCCCAGGCGCATCGCCTCGAGAGCGATGTCGAAGTCGCCGAACGCGGTGATCACCACCACCCTCGGCATCCCCGGGGACCTTAGGTCGCCCCGGCTGCGGATCTCCTCCAGCACGCCAAGCCCGTCGCGTCGCGGCATCTTGATGTCCAGAAACATCAAGTCGAAGGGGCCCGACTGCAGCTTGGCCAATGCTTCCACGCCATCCACCGCCTCCTCCAGTTGAACATGATCCTCAGCAAGAATCTCGCGCAGGAGGCTGCGCAAGGCCGCCTCATCGTCCGCGATCAAGATGCGGAATTTCCGTTTCCCGCTCATCGTTCCCCTTTCCTGTCTTTCATAACCTCCGCCGAGGACGCGCCAACGGCAAACGGACAGTGAAGACCGTCCCTTGTCCTGGCTCGCTGGCAAACTCAATCCGCCCCCCCAAGGTCTCGACGATGCGGTAGCTGATGGCCAAACCCAACCCGGAGCCCCGGTCTTTGGTGGTGAAGAAGGGATCGAAAACCTTATCCTGCAACTCCACCGGGATACCCGTGCCAGTATCCATGACGATGGCGAGCGCTTCGTCTTTCTCGCGCCGCAGCGCCACCGTCAGAGTTCCCCCCTGGGGCATGGCTTGAATGGCGTTCAAGAGCAGGTTCCAGAAGACCTGCTGGACCTGGTTCTCGTCTACCAGCACGGCAGGCGTGGGCTGGATCTGCCGCACAACCGCCACCCCCTGTTCGCGAGCTCTCGGTTCCACCAGGGCGAGGGTGTTCTCCAGGGTGCGGCGCAGCTCCAGCCGGACCATCTGGGGAGGGGAGGGACGAGCGAAGGTCAGCAGTTGAGAGAGCAATTGGTCCAGGCGCTCGGTCTCAGCGACGATCACCTCGGCGTACTTCTCCCCTTGTTCCCGGAGCAGCTTGCGGCTGAGGAGAAGTTGGGCATAGCCTTTCACCGCAGCCAGGGGATTGCGCACCTCATGGGCGATCCCAGTGGTAAAGAGGCCCAGGGCGGCCAGGCGGTCGGCGCGGCGCAACAGTTCCTCCAGCTTACGCTTGGTGGAGAGATCCTCAATGGTCAGCGCCTTCCCTGCCTCTTGTTGGGAGGCAGTGCGCAGGTTCACCACTGAAAGTCCCAGCTCGATCGGCTCGCCGGCAGTGGAGACCAGGACCAAGGCTTGTTCTCCACTCTTATGCTCGCGCAGCAAAGCTACCATCTTAGCGGCTTGGGGCACTTTCGCTTGGCCTAAGGCTTCTTGGTAGTCATGCCCCAAGGCGTCCTCGGCGGGGATGCGCAGCAGCTTTGCGGCGGCAGGGTTGAAGACAGTGATAATGCCTGCCTGGTCTAGCGAAACGATGCCGGTGGAGATGTTCTCCAACACGTAGCGGGTGTAGTCACGGGCCTGTTCCAGCGCTGCGGCCAGTTTGTTGACCGCCCCGCCGATCTGCCCCATCTCGCCGGAGAGACGGGGGATACGGGCGGAAAGGTCGCTCTCCATCGTCAGCAACCCCCCCTTGATGCGCGTCACGCCGCGGGAAAGGTTGGTTCCGATCCAAAAGGCGCCCAGGATGCCGATGGCCAGAACAATGGCGATGATCTGCCAGGAGAAAGTGCGGATAACGTTCAGTTGGTGGTTGACCACCGATTGGTCCTCAAAGGCATAAGCCCATCCGACCACTTCACCGCGATCCATCAAGTCACTTCGGGCCGCCAGTGAAGTGAGGATGCTGATCCCCGTCTGCGGCCGATAGGCGATGGGAGAGCCGAACTCGTACAGCCAGTAGCCGTAGAAGATGTTGGGGTAAGCTTGGCTAAGGATGGCAGTATAGCTGGAGAGCTCCGCCTCCAGGGTGGTGCGGCGCGATTTGGCATCAGCGGATGCGAAATCCGGCCGCTGCTTCAACTTGTCCATCGCTGCCTCGTATTGAAGGGCCATCTGGCGAGTGAGGCTGCTTACTTTGTCGCTTTTCTCTTGAATCAAAGCATCCTGGGCTTGCTGGATAAGAAAGGTTCCGGCGCCCACGGTCATCACCGCGAAGAGAACGGCGACCAGGAGAACCAGTTGCAGGCGTAAGGTGAAAAAAGACTTCATAGGGAGAATTATAATCGAGGTCTGGAAAAGCGTCGCCCTTGTCATTCCTGATTAAAATAGTACAATATCGATATGCGAATCTCAGCGCGGAGTGAATACGGACTGCGGGCCATGGTCTTCCTGGCTTCCCAGTCCTCCCTGGAGCCGGTCCCCCTGGAACGGATCGGCCGGGAGGGCAGGATCCCCCGGCCTTTTCTAGCTCAAATCATGCGGGGGTTGCGCCGTGCCGGCCTGGTGGCCAGCGTACGCGGCTACCGCGGAGGGTATCTGCTGACGAGGTCGGGTTCTCTTATCACCGTGCGTGAAGTGGTGGAAACCCTGGAAGAGGATCTCTCCCTGGCCATTTGTTTGATGACTAGACAGCCTGCGGCAGCATGTCCAGCTAGCCAATTTGATTCTTGCCTGACGAGGGTCTTCTGGCAACGCGCCCGGCAAGCGTTAACCGAAATGATGGATCGCACCACGCTGGCCGACCTGGCGCCTCCCGGGGCGCCGGTCACCGCGGAAGCAATTGGGGAAATAGTTGGGACATAATTTGTTTTTGTCCCACAGAAGTATTATGTCCCAAATTATTGGGAATTATTGGAGGGCTAATCAAAGATGAAACGCATCTATTTCGACCACGCCGCCACCACCCCGGTACACCCCGAGGCGCTTGCGGCCATGCTGCCCTATTTCAGTGAGAAGTTCGGCAATCCCTCTTCGCTGCACGGTTACGGCCAGGAAGCCGCCCAAGCCGTCGAGGAAGCGCGCAAGCAGTTGGCAAGCTTACTCAACGCCGACCCCAGGGAGATCATTTTCACCGGCTCGGGCACCGAGGCCGACAACTTCGCCCTGAAAGGGACCGCCCACAAGCTTGGCTCCAAGAAACGTCACCTGATCACCAGCTCGATCGAGCATCATGCCGTAGAGAACAGCGCCCAAGCCCTGGAGAAGGAGGGGTTTACTACCGCCTATCTGCCGGTCGACTGCGATGGCATGGTCGACCCGGAATCCCTGCGCCGGTCAATCACCCCAGAGACGGCGCTGGTTTCCATCATGCATGCCAACAACGAGGTGGGGACCATCCAGCCGATCCAAGCCCTGGCTGAAATCGCCCACGAGCGCGGCGCGCTCTTCCACACCGATGCCGTGCAAACAGTAGGGACCATCCCCGTCGACGTGAAAGCGTTGGGGGTGGACTTGCTCTCCCTTTCGGCGCACAAGTTCTACGGTCCCAAGGGGGTCGGCGCCCTCTACATCCGTCGAGGAGTTGCGCTGGAGCCGCTGGTCTGCGGCGGCGGCCAGGAGCGCGGCCTGCGCGCCGGAACGACCAACGTCCCCGGCATCGTCGGCTTGGGGATGGCTGCCGAGTTGGCTCAAGCGGAGATGCCCAGTCGCATGGCCCACGCCATCAAGCTTCGGGAGCGCTTGATCGAAGGCTTGAAAGATCGTCTGGAGGACTATATCCTCACCGGACACCGCAGCCAGCGATTGCCGGGCAGCGCCTCCATCTGCGTGGACTTTATCGAGGGCGAATCGATGCTGCTGCTGATGGATCAGGAGGGTTTCGCCTGTTCCTCCGGCTCGGCCTGTACGTCGGGCAGCCTGGAGCCCTCGCACGTGCTGAAGGCGATGGGCATCGAGGTCCGGCTGGCTCAAGGTTCGCTGCGCAGCACCCTCGGCCGGGAGAATAGCGAGGAAGACGTGGAACGCTTCCTGGAGATCCTCCCCCGGGTGGTGAAGCGATTGCGGGAGATGTCGCCGTTCAAGAAGAAGTAGGCAGAAGGCAAGGAGCGGAGAAGAGCGGGGCGGGGGGGACATGGTATAATAGCACGCTGCCGCGAGCTGTTTGGCTGCCGCTGGCTAGCAAGTTGCCGCTGGCTGTTTAGTTGCCGCGGGCCATATAAGACACAGACAAGATAAATGTGGGACCGATTTACTGAAGGCGGACAGAAAGTCATCACCTGGGCGATGGAGGAAGCGCATCGCCTGGGTCATAATTATTTGGGGACGGAACACATCCTCTTGGGCATCCTCCGTGATCACAACAATCTGGCCGTGGCAACCTTGGAAAAGCTGGGCGTGGTTCCGGCCGAGCTGAAGATGCGTGTCGAAGAGCTGCTGGGCGCCTCTCACCAGGTGGAGTCTTTCTACGTTGGGGCTCAGATCGCCCTCACTCCCCGGGCCAAACGCGTCTTGGAGCTCGCCTATGCTGAAGCTAAAGAGCTGAGCCACCCCTACGTCGGAACCGAGCACCTGCTGTTGGGCTTGCTGCGCGAAGAAGAGGGGGTCGCCGCCCGCGCTTTGGTTGAGGTGGGCGTCGATCTGCCCCGCGCGCGCCAGACCGTCAGCGCCCTCTTGGCCCCCGAGCAGAAGACAAAAACCAAGAGCGCGACGCCCCAGTTAGACCAGTTCAGCCGCGATCTGACAGC
>CAYXFH010000022.1:0-16507 GCA_964464245.1 uncultured bacterium | reverse complement strand
TCCAGGGCCTTGGTCTTGGAACCGCCCTTGGCCAGGCACTTGGTGATGGCCGAGGTGAGGGTGGTCTTGCCATGGTCAATGTGGCCAATGGTGCCCACGTTGATATGGGGCTTGGTGCGTTCAAACTTTTGCTTCGCCATTTCCTTTTGCTTCACTCCCTCTGTCGTTTTCGGCAGGTGCTGCTGCGCTAAAATAACTGCTGGAGCCCAGACCCAGATTTGAACTGGGGACCTTATCCTTACCAAGGATACGCTCTACCGACTGAGCTATCTGGGCTCTTCATTCGTTTGGAGCGGGAAACGGGGCTCGAACCCGTGACCACCAGCTTGGAAGGCTAGCGCTCTACCAACTGAGCTATTCCCGCATCAAACCGAGTTATTATATAGAGTTTTCAGACTGGTGGCGAGGGAGGGATTCGAACCCCCGAAGGCATTACACCAGCTGATCTACAGTCAGATCCCTTTGGCCGCTTGGGTACCTCGCCACAAAGCTGGATTATAGCAAGGCCATCGCAGGTGGCGCAAGGATCGAGCCGCCTGGCTGGAACGACCCCGGGGGACGCTCATCGATATGTTCCCCCCACCCCAAGGCTTTCGCTTGGAGAGCAGACGATGGGTATAATAGGGACTGCGATTTCACCTTCATGAAGGAGAGCGCCATCAATGAGAAACTATCCTGAGATTGGTCTGCAAGTGGCCGATATTCTCCTCCCCAAGACCGGGACAAATTTGTGGAAGTGGGCCGTAATCGCCTGCGACCAGTTCACCTCCGAGCCGGAATATTGGGAAGAGGTGCGCTGCTTGGTTGGCGACGCTCCCTCCACCTTTCACCTGATCCTGCCCGAGGTCTTCCTCGGCAGCTTTGAGGAGGCGGACCGAGTGGAGAGTACCCGCCGAATAATGCGCCGCTATCTAAGCGCTGATTTCTTCACCCCCCACGAGGGGCTGATCTACCTGGAGCGGACCGCCGAAGGCCGCACCCGCCACGGCCTGATGATCGCCCTCGACCTGGAGCGATATGACTATAACCAAGGATCTCAAACGCTGATCCGCTCCACCGAGGGAACTATCCTGGACCGTCTCCCGCCTCGCATCCGCATCCGCAGCGGAGCGCCGCTGGAGTTGCCACACATCCTGGTATTGATCGACGACCCGAAGGGGACGGTGATCGAGCCGCTGACCGCCCAAATTGATCGGCTGGAGAAGATTTATGACTTCGAATTGATGTTGGGCAGTGGACGCCTGAAGGGATACCACTCGACCGACCCCGCCCTGGAGAGACAGGTGTTTGCTGCCCTCGAGCGTTTGGCTGATCCGGTGCGATTCCAAAGCAGATATGGCGTGGGGCCGGAAAAAGGGGTACTGCTGTACGCGATGGGCGACGGCAATCACTCCCTGGCCACCGCCAAGGCTATCTGGGAACAGCAGAAGGCGATCGTGGGACTGGATCACCCTTCTCGTTATGCCCTGGTTGAACTGGAGAACTTGCATGACGCCGGGCTGGCTTTCGAGCCCATCCACCGTGTCCTCTTCGGGTTGCGGGAAGACCTCGGGACGGTGATAGCGCGCGCCTTCGGCGACCGCCTACGACTGACCCACTGCAACGGACAGGAAGAGATGATCGCCGCGGTGCGCAGCCAAAGCGAAGGATCTCTGGTGGCCCCGGAGCAAACCTTCGGCTTGGTCACGCCGTCCGGCTTTCAACTGGCAACCCTCAGCCGACCCACCTTCAACCTGGCCGTGGGCAACGTGCAGGCTTTCCTCGACCCCTGGCTGAAGGAGGGCGGGGCGGAGAAGATCGACTACGTGCACGGCGAGGAGGTAGTCTTCAAGCTGGGCCGCCAGCCCGGCCAGGCCGGCGTCTACCTGCCGGCGATGGCCAAGACCGACCTCTTCAAGACCGTGATCGTAGACGGGGCTCTGCCGCGCAAGACTTTCTCGATGGGCGAGGCCAAGGAAAAACGATTCTACATGGAGTGTCGAAAGATCGCCTGAGCGGCTGACCTCCTCCATCCGAAGGTTGCTTTGGCGAGAGGTATCGTCCCGAAGGAACGGAGAAGATCCAGGCTTCAACCACCCAATCTTGCCTCGGCAGACCGCGCAACAGTTCGAGAGCAGTGAGCGAGAGTACAGCCCTGCCTTCTTGAGGCATACGGAGAAACAAGGTCTCTTCCGCTATGAAACCGCCACATCGTGCTCTAACAGTCTTTCCCAGGCCAAGCGACAAGTCAATGTGGAAATAGCGCCTGACGAGTCTCTCCACGGGAATCAACAGAGCTTAGCAATTCGGACAGACAAGCAAAAAAACTGCGATCGGCTTGAGGAGATGCGAAGGTAGAATCATTAAATAGGGGAATCAATTGGTGCAAAGGAGGGCGAAATCAAGCTTGGATTTGAGCCTTGAAGATCCGCGGAAAAGGTGGAGACGATGGCCTCAGGCGTCACCCGGGAAGGGAAAGTATTGCCCCTTGGTCTCTGACTTGTCCTATAATTAGGGTATCTACCCGCCGAGCAACCTGGTTTGGGATCAGTCGGCGGCCTGTCGGCTTGAGAAAGAAGAGAAGGGAGCGTTTGTCATGTCCGCAAAATCGGTAGATTCAGCGATCCTGATCGTTCAACTGAAAATCGCACTGTGCGAAAGCAAGCCCATCATCTGGCGGCGGGTGCTGGCGCCGGGCCAATTCAGCCTGTTCAAGCTTCATGCGGTGATTCAGGCCGCGATGGGCTGGACCGACTCCCACTTGCACCAATTCAACATCGATGGGTTGACGTACGGCATTCCCAGCTCGGAAGACTGGCAGCCGGTGATCGACGAACGCCGCCACAAGGTCATCCGAATCGCCTCCTGCGAGAAACGAAAATTCGTCTACGAGTACGATTTCGGGGATGACTGGATACACAACATCACGGTAGAGAAGATCACGCCACCCGAAACGGGCGTCAAATACCCCGTATGTATTGGGGGAAAGCGAGCCTGTCCTCCCGAAGATGTTGGTGGAGTTTGGGGGTACCGTGAGTTTTTGGCGGCAATCCGTAATCCCAGACACGAGGAACATGATTCCTATTTGACATGGATCGGCGGAAAATTCGACCCTGAGAAATTCGACCTGGAGGAAACCAATCGGGTGCTGCAGCGGGTGAAATAGAGCGCTGATCAGGACTGAGCGCTGAGGACTGAGCTCAACTGATCGCTCATTCGTAACCTCCGCCGCGAGGGGCAACGAACATTGAAAAGGGGAGCGCAGCTCGTTCGTAGCGTTCGCGCAAGCCGGGGAAATGGATGTCCAGGTTCCGGTAAATGATATCGACCCAGCGGTCGCTCAAGGAAATACCGAACCAGCAAGGCATTACTGCCATCCCGAAGAGGCGGAGTAGGGATCTCCGGTCGTCCCGGGGGCGCCGGACGAATCATGGTTGTCGCGGATGAAAGGCAATGACTGGAGCCGACGGAGGGATTTGAACCCCCGACCCGCTGATTACGATTCAGCAGCTCTACCGCTGAGCTACGTCGGCTTGGAATTCCCTATGTTGGGTATCAGCATCATAACATACCCCCCGGCAGCCCTTCCAACCCAGGTTTACGAGGAGGCAGGGTGGGGCGCTGCCAGACCGGTTGGGGCGGTGGCGCAGAGCAGGTAGAATAGGGGCATGGATATCGGGCAGATCCTTACGGTAGTAGTCATCGTGGCGGTCCTCTTCCTGGGCTACGGCTTCTTCATGCGTTACTCCAGGGCCAAGGCACGGCAGTCTCGCGACCCCACCCACCTAGTAACCAAGATCTACGGCGATCTCGCTCAGTTCAACTATGAGGCGCCGAAGATGTTGGAAGGTGGATATATAATCACTTATGTCGGCTCCGGGAAACGTTACTTCCCCACCGAGGGGCTCAACCTGGATCAAATCCGCGATGGGCCCTTGCGCACGATCTGCGCGGACGGGGAAACCGCCTTCCTGGTGAACTACTCGCGTTAGGTCGAAGGTGTTCCTCCAGCGACCCCCTACCCCACCGCCTGCCTGCCGCTACATGCGCGTCGCGGCAGGCAGGCAAACGATGGGTAGCGAGTGGATGCCGTTCCTGAGGGAGGGGGTGGTAAAAAAAAGTGAACGCCTGCGGAGAGACTGGATGGGAATGGATGGAGCGGGAGACGGGATTCGAACCCGTGACCCCAACCTTGGCAAGGTTGTGCTCTACCAACTGAGCTACTCCCGCTCGTTGTGCATTCTAGGGCAAGTTCCGCCCTCTGTCGATGGTGGGCGGAACAGGATTCGAACCTGTGACCCCTTGCGTGTGAAGCAAGCGCTCTACCGCTGAGCCATCCGCCCGACCAGCGGCTATCCTAGCAGATCATCCCCCTTGAATTCAAGCGCGAATTGACCGGAGGTCTATTCCCCGCTAGTCTTAGGGAAAGAGTCCAACTGCCCCATCGATAACTGAGAATATCCGGGTAAGGTATAATAACTACAATACAAACTATAGAAAACATTGTCGAATATTGAAATGAAGAGGAGGTTCAATGGTGTGGAAGAAACCGCTCTCGGGGGGATCGGAAGGCAGATTTTTCGTTTTCCAAGTAACTATTGTATAGTCGTTAAAAACTGTTAGGAGGATGTGCATGGCCAACAAACTCTTTATCCCCGGGCCCACCGAGGTCCGCCAGGAAGTGTTGGAAGCGCTGGCAACGCCCCAGATCGGACACCGCACGGAAGCGTTTAAAAAGCTCTTCGGCGGTTTGAAACCTGGCCTTCAGGCCATATTCTTCACCAAGAACGACGTGCTAATCTCGACCTCCTCCGGCTCCGGCTTCTGGGAAGTCTCCATCCGCTGCTGCGTCAACAAGAGAATGCTGGTCGCCACCAACGGCGCCTTCTCCAAGAAGTACGCCGATGTGGGAGAAGCCTGCGCCCGAGAAGTGGAGCGCATTAAGTACGACTACGGCAAGGCGGTCAAACCCGAGGATGTGGATAAAGCCTTGGCCAAGGGCAGCTTCGAGGCCTTCGGCATGGCCCACAATGAGACCTCCACCGGCGTCACCTCGCACATGGAGGAGATCGCCGAGGTTATGAAGAAGTACCCCGACGTGCTCTGGTTCGTGGATGCCGTCTCCTCCTTGGGGGGGATCAAGCTGGAAGTGGACAAGCTGGGCATCGACATCTGCTTCACCTCCTCGCAGAAAGCCTTCGCCATGCCCCCCGGCCTCTCCATGGCCTCGATCAGTCCGCGCTGCTACGAGAAAGCCAAGGAAGTCCCAGGAAAGGGATATTACTTCAACATCCTCGATCTGAAGAAGGAGTACGACGCCGACCAGACCCCCTACACCCCCTCCATCCCCCACCTCTACGGTTTGCAGAAACAGCTCGGGCGGATCATGGAAGAGGGGATCGAGAACCGCTTCCGTCGCCACGCCGAGATGGCCGAGTACACCCGCGGTTGGGCGGCCAAACACGGGATGCCCCTCTTCTCCGAGGAGGGCTGCCATTCCAACACGGTGACCTGCCTGCTGAACACCCGCAACCTGGACATGAAGAAGATCAAGAAAGAGATGTCCGCCCAAGGCTACTCCATTGACAGCGGCTACGGAAAGCTGAACGAGAAGCTGGAGGCCGAGGGCAAGCCCACCACCTTCCGCATCGCCCACATGGGCGACCTGACTCTGGCCGAGATCAAGGAGCTGACCGCTGCCTTGGATCCTTATATGGGAGGTTAAGAAGATGAAAGTATTGATTCCCGACAAGATCAACGCAAAAGTGATCGAGATCCTACAGAATGCGGGGCTGGAGGTGGACAGCAAGCCTGGCATCAGCGTGGAGGACTGCATTAATATCGTCGACGAGGCCGATGCCATGATCGTGCGCAGCGGCATCAAGGTCACACCGGAAATGCTGACTGCCGCCAAGAAGCTGAAGCTGGTGGTGCGCGCCGGTGTCGGGTACGACAACATCGACACCGAGGCCGCCGCCAAACTGGGTATCGTCGTGGAGAACACTCCCTTCGGCAACACCAACGCCGCCGCCGAACACACCCTGGCTCTTATGTTCCTCCTATCCAAGAAGATCCTCCCCGGCCAAGCCGAGCTGAAGGCCGGCGCCTGGAACCGCAAGCTGGAAGCGACCGAGTTGAAGGGGAAGACCCTGGGTCTGGTCGGTTTAGGGAATGTCGGCAAGAAAGTGGCCAAGGTGGCGCTGGCTCTGGAAATGACCGTGCTGGGGGCCGACCCCTTTGTCGACGCCGAGGGGATGAAAGCGCTAGGCGTACATAAATCCGACCTGGAGGAGATCCTGGCCAAGGCCGACTACATCTCCTTCCACCTCCCCCTCACCAAGGAGACCCGCGACATGATCGGCGCCGCTGAGTTCGCTAAGATGAAGGATGGGGTCCGTATCCTGAACGTAGCCCGCGGCGGGGTGATCAACGAAGACGCGCTGGAAGAGGTCATCAAATCCGGCAAAGTGGCCGGCGCCGCCCTGGACGTCTACTCCCAGGAGCCGCCTGCCTGCCGCACCTTGATCGAGCTGGACCAAGTGATCTGTACGCCGCACCAGGGCGCCTCCACCAAGGAGGCCCAGGTCAACGTGGGCATCGACGCCGCCAACCAGGTCATCGCTGCCCTTTTTCACGGGAAGATCGAAGCCTGTGTAAACGGAGTTGCCAAACTCCGCAGCTAACTAGCCCCCGGCAGCATGACAGCCCCCGGCAGGGTGTTCTCAGCGAATCGCCGCCGCTCCTGCGCCACGGCGTAGCGAAAGGATGCATCACAAGAGGAGCCCCGGCCGGGGCTCCTCTTTTCTTTCATGTTTCGGTGAGAATGGTCAGCGATCCCCCCGCTTCCCCACGCTTTCGCTGGGGGGAGAGGGGACAGCCCTCCTGCTGATTCCTTTAGGTCAGGAGCGCCAGGGTCCGTTCGATGCGCACCAAGGCTTCCTCCAGGTTGGGGGTAGAATTAGCGTAGGAGAGCCGCAGGTAACCTTCTCCCTGCTCGCCGAAGGACTTCCCAGCCAGGGTAGCCACCCCACCTTGCTCTAACAGCAGGTTAGCGATCTCCCCAGAAGACCGGCCGAAAGACTTCACGTTCGGGAAAGCATAGAAAGCCCCCACAGGCAGGCGGCAACTGACTCCCGGGATGCGGTTCAAGCCGGTCACCAGCAAGTCGCGACGGCAGCGGAACTCGGCCGCCATCGCCTCGGCCTCTTCCTGTGGCCCTTGCAGCGCTTGGATAGCAGCCATCTGGCTGAAGCCGGCCGTGCAGGAGACCGAGTTTACCATCAACTTGCGCACTGCATCCGCCAGATCGGCCCGCATCACGCCGTAGCCCAATCGCCAGCCGGTCATGGCATAGGTCTTGGAGAAGCCGTCCAAGATCACCACCTGTTCTTTCATCCCCGGCAACGAGGCCAGCGATTGGTGCTTTCTGTCGTAGAGCATACGGCTGTAGATCTCGTCGGCCAGCACCACCAGGTTTCGGCCGCGAACGGCCTCGGCGATCCCCTCCAGATCCTCTTGCGAGAGGACTCCGCCGGTGGGGTTATGGGGCGAGTTGAGGATGATCATCTTGGTCTTGGGGGTGATCAACCGACGCAGTTCGTCTACATCCAGGCGGAAGTCCAGTTCCTCGTGCAGGGTGATCGGCACAGGCCGGGCGCCAGTAAAGCGGATCATGGACTGGTAGGTGGGAAAGCCGGGATCAGGGTAGATCGCTTCATCACCCGGCTCCAAGCAGGCCAGAGGCAGGAAGAAAAGGATCGGTTTGGCGCCGGGGGTAATGATCACCTCCTCCGCGGCAACCGAGATGGCCCGGCTGCGGGAGACGTACTCGGCCACCGCTTGCCGCACTTGGGGTAGGCCGGCGGTGGGGGCATAGTGGGTGTAACCATCCGCTAAGGCGCGAACGGCAGCATCCTTGATGTGCTGCGGGGTGTCAAAGTCGGGCTCCCCGATCTCCAGATGGATCACGCTCCGTCCTTGCGCCTCCAGCTTCCGAGCTTTGGCCAGTACTTCAAAAGCGGACTCAGTCATGAGCAGATCGATCCGCTTTGCCAACACTGAACTCATTTCCGCGAATCCTCCCTAGACAAGTTGTAGGTGGCACTTACCCAGCCAGTGTAACAGGACGCGCTGCCGCGGGCTATCAAGCTGCCGCAGGATGTCTATTTGCCGCAGGCTGGTTTCCTAAACATGAGTGGTTCGCCCGATGACCGTGTGGATCGTCTTCGGCGCAGCCGTAGAAACTGTGGGGAAGCTGCAAGATAATGGCGCCACAGACGTAGTCGGGGAATTGTCAGGCCACCGAGGGCGGTTAAGAAGGCAAATTCTGGAAGGCACGGAAGGCGGGGGCGAACTTGGCGTCCAGGCCGTAGAGATCGAGCGCTTGTTGCGGGTCAACCTCCCCCGGGGGGCAGTCGCTGACCAGACGCCCCTCCTGAAAGAGCAGCACCCGTTGAGCGTACATCGAAGCCAATCGGAAGTCGTGGTAAACGGCCAGCACAGCCAGACCGGACTCCGCCAACTGACGCAGCAGGGCCGTCGTCTCCAACTGGTAACGCAGGTCCAGGTGCAAGGTGGGCTCGTCCAGCAAGAGCAGTTGGGCCTCCTGGGCTAGCGAGCGGGCGATCATTGCCCGCCGCTTCTCTCCCCCGCTCAACTGCAAGTAAGGCTTCTTCGCCTTTCTCGCCAAGCCCACCCGCTCCAGCGAATCCTGGACAGCCTGGCGATCCTGGGGAGTGTCCGGGAAGAAGGGGTTGTGGGGAAAGCGCCCCATCATGACGATCTCTTCTACCGAGAAGGGAAAAGATTCACTGTCCTCTTGAATGAGCAAGGATACTCGCTTGGCCAGCTCGCGGCGACCATATTCATGCACTTCACGCCCATCTAACCGGACCGAGCCGCTCTGTTGCGGCAAGAGTCCAAGGATCCCTCGCAAGAGGGTGGTTTTTCCGGAACCGTTGGGTCCAACCAGGGCGGCGAACTGTCCTCGCGGCAAGGAAAAATGGACCCCTTGGAAGATCAAGCCCTCGCCATATCCGCCGGAAAGGCCATCCACCTCCAGGAAGGATGCTCCGGGAACCTCTGGGGCAAAGCCCTCCGGTCGCCTCGGAGGTGTGGCGCCTTTCTCAATCAATTGCCGCCTCATCGCTTGCGCAACAGGTAGATAAAGAAGGGCACACCCAGCAGGGCGGTGAGCGCTGAAACGGGGATCTCATACCCGGGAATAAGGGAACGGGCCAGGTTATCGGCTGCCAAGAGGAGTAGGCCGCCTCCTACGAAGGCGGCCGGCAGAAGGCGGCGGTGGCTGGCTCCCACCCACATCCGGGCTAAATGCGGCACCACCAAACCGACAAAGCCGATGATGCCCGCCGTGGCCACTGAGGCGCCGGCCAGTAACCCGATCACGACCACCAACAGCAGCTTGAAGCGTTGTACCGCAAGGCCCATCCCGAGGGCATTCTCCTCCCCAACCAGCAGCAGGTTGAGCGGTTTGGCCAGAAAAACCAGGATCAGGGCGCCCACCGCCAGGTAGGGCAGGAAGGTCATCACCGATCCCCAGCCGGCCCCGGCAAAGCCCTCCAGGCTCCAGAGCAGGCTGCGCTTCAGCACATCGCGGCCGACTAGGGCGATGAGGATGCTGAGAGAGCCGAAGAGGTAGTTGGCCGCGATCCCGGCCAAGAGCAGGGTGTTCACCGGAAGAGCGCCGTGGCTGCGCCCCACCAGCAGCACCAGCAAGGTCACCAGTATCGCCCCGACGAAGGCGAAGAGGGGGGTGGCTAAAACCCCGGGGAAGAGATAGACGATGTTCAGTGTCAGGGCCAAGCTGACCGCCGCACTGGCCCCAGTGCTGGTCCCCACTACGAATGGATCGGCCAAGGGGTTGCGGAAGATGGCCTGGCTGATGGTTCCGGCCAAAGCCAAAGCGGCCCCCACCAGGAAAGCGGTCAGCATCCGTGGCAGCCGGAGCTGCCAAACGATGCTGACATGGGTGGCCGGCGCTTGGCTCCAGCCAAGGGGTTGCTCCAAAGCCCGCCAGATCTCTGCCGGTGAGAGAGTAGCGCCACCCACCAGCAGGCCCCAAGCGAAGATGCCCAGGATGACGAAGACGAGCAGACCCAGGACAGCCGGTCTGCTTAGGGTGTAACGAACCACTCCGGGTGAAGGAAGCGGGCTAGCTCGTCAAGCGCCTGGACAATGCGCGGCCCCGGCCGAAGGTAAACATTCGGATCGGCAGCCTGCAGAATTCTGCCGGTCGCCACAGCGGCAACCTGCGACCAACCCTCCCGTCCTTTCGGACCAGTGCTGCCTTCCTGGGGCGGGTAAAGCAGAACGATCGTCTGGGGGTCTTCAAAAAAGATGTATTCGGTGGCCAGGGCTGGATAGGCCTCTTCGATCACGTTGGCGATATTGGTTCCGCCCGCCAAAGCCACCAAGTCATCACCGAAGGTTCCTCGCCCGAAAGTGTAGAAGGGTTCTTGCGGCCAGGTCTCCAAATAGACGGTAGGCAACGTAGCGGTTGCGGTGGCGACTTTCTGACGCAAACTGTCCATCTTCTCTTCGATTCCGGCAAGCAGTTGATCGGCCTGGGGACGGGTGCCAGTCAGGTCGCCCAGCTCGCGAAGGTCGATCAACACTTCAGGAACGGTCTGTGGATTCAAACCAAAGACAGGCACTCCTTGTTTTCTTAGATTCTCCACTAGGGTCATCGGGTTGCCGAAGACGGCCAGCACCAGGTCCGGCTGAAGAGCAAGGATCTTCTCCAGGCTGGGGTTGTCGATGCTGCCGACTTTCTCCAGCACGCTCACTTCGGATGGGTAATCGTCAGCGGTGGTGACAGCGGCGAGGCGGTCGAAGATCCCCAAGGCATAGACCATTTCAGTGGCCGAAGGGCCTAGCGAGATGATCCGTTGGGGAGGCTGAGCCAGGGTGACAAGAATGCCGAAGGCGTCAGTGGCGGTATGGGTGAGCGGCGCGGTGGTTGTTGTGGCGGTGAGGGCGCTGGGTTGGCTCGGGACGGCGGGGGCGCACCCTCCTGCGAAAAAGCCGATCACGACTAACAATGCCAAGCCAAAGGCCAAGCGAGGTGAAAACATAGACATGCTGCTTCTCCTTTCACACGAAGGAAGAATCCGCGGGTTTCGCGGGGAAAGCAGGTTTCCTGGCTCGGGGTCGTCGCCCGTTTCGCCTTCCCAGCTCGCGCCAGTGGCTTTGTGGGCTCATCCCTTACAGTGGCGGGACCGCGACGGCTTTTCACCGTCTTCCCTACTCTTTCCGAGGACTAGTTAAGCAGCAAGGTGAGACATTGTCAAAGGAAGGCGCCGGCCCGACTGATCTCTCGTCAGGGGAAAACATGAGGAAGGCGAACCTGCGCGAGGGGAAGTTCGTCTAATTTATATTGCCGGCGAAAGTTGCAATGTTGACATGCTGCCGTAGGCTGTGGTGTCCAAACGCGGACAAAAGCGTATAATAACCTGAGATTGCGGAGGCCTATCCCGGGTTTGGCGTGGATGGGTCGCGATTTATCGGTTCCGCAATGTAGTTTGGAAAAGAGAAAGAAACTAAAAACGGAGGTGTTGTACACACGATGAACACAGTTAAGAAAGCCTTGGGTCTGGGGCTCGCCTTGCTTCTGGCCATGTCTTTGATGACCCTGCCCCCGCTGGGCGCTTCTCCGGTGGCAGCAGCCAACGAAGGCCAGTTCGTCTTCTTCCAGGTCAATGGAGGCGCCACCGCGACCGTCAACCCAGGCGGACAGGTCACCTTCACCTTCTCCTTCCTGCCCCACCAATTCATGAACCACGGCACGGTGCAGATCGTCGATGTGCCGGATAACAGCTTGGCTACCCTCATCGTCCAGAACCCCAATCCCTTCGTCTGGGACAACAAGGCTATCGAGACTCCCTGCAACGGCTCAGTCACCTACACCGTGGCCAACATCGCCGGCAGCAACTTCACCGTCTACGCCATCTTCACCATGGAGACCGATTCGGGCGACTACTACTTCACTTCCAGCGTTGTACAGGTTGTTGTGTCCAGTACCCTGGACATTCAGAAGACCACCACCGCCACCTCCGTCCTGAGGGGCAACACCTTCCTCTACCAGATCGCCGTAGTGAACACCTCGGGGGGACCCGTATACAATGTCGCCGTCCAGGATCTGCTGAACAGCAGCCTCGATTATGTCGCCGCCTCGGTCACCCCTACCGTCTCCGGACAATCCCTCTTCTGGAACCTGGGGACAATGCAGAACAATGACATGCGGGTAATCCAACTGACTGTGCGGCCGAAAACTACGGCCGTGGCCGGGACAGTGGTGAACAACACCGCCTCAGTCATCGCCACCAATATGGGCGCTAACCAAAGCACCTCCGGCAATACCCTCATCCTGGAACAAGCCTTGAGCTTCACTAAAGCGGTGAACAAGACCACTGCCGGGCCGGGCGATCAGCTCACCTACAGCATCTCTTTCACAAACCCATACAGCTCGGTGACCCTCTACAACGTTCAGGTGCAAGACACTATCCCAGCCTACACCGGCTATGTCACCCACAGCACCAACATCGGCCAGGCCACCCCCCTCGTCACCGGCAGCAACATCGTCATCTGGAACGTGGGCACTCTCAACCCCGGCCAAACCCTGCAGGCCACCCTGGTGGTGAGCATCTTTACCACAGTGGTCTACAACACGGTAGTGCAGAACACGGCGAACTTCGTCGGCTACAAGAATGAGGGTGGGTATTATGTGCCGGTCAGCGTGGCGCCGGCGGTAGCCCCTCAGGTGTTGGTCCTACCAGCCCCCTTTACTATTAGCAAGACGGTCAGCCCCAGCATTGTCCAACCCGGCCAGCAGGTCTCCTTCACCATCAGCTATCAGAACAACAGCTCGGGCACGGTCTCCCCCATCCAGAACTGCCAGATCATCGACACCATCGACAGCCGTATTTCCAGCCTGGCCTTCTCCGGGCTGATGCCCTCGCAGAGCGGCTCCACCTACACCTGGAGCTTGGGCGCCCTGGCTCCGGGCCAGACCGGCAGCGTCTCTTTCATCGGAATGGTCGCTTACAGCGTCCCTGCTGGGACAACCATTGCCAACACCGCCTATATCCAGGGAACCAGCGTTGCCCAAGTCAGCAGTACCTGCCAGATCCTGGTGGGCGTCCCCAACAACATCACCTTGGCCAAGACGGTAGACAAGACCAATGTCCTACCCGGTGAGACGGTCAACTACACCATCGCCTATTCCAACCCCACCACCAACCCCACCCTCCCCGTCCTCACTGTTACCGATACCCTCCCCCCAGGCCTCACCTTCTTGGGTGGCGCCACCGGCTTCACCCAGACCGGTACGGTGCTAAGCTGGACAGTAGCTAATCTCCCTCCCGGGCAGACCGGCACCGTTACCTTGGCCGCACTGCTGGACCCCGCCGCGATAGTGGGCAGCACCGTCACCAACACGGCTGTCGCTACCTTGAGTGGGATGACCCCAGTCAGCGCTGCGGCCACCTTCCAGGTAGGCTCGCTAGCTCCCTCGATGCTGCAATTGGTGAAGATCGCTACCGCTGACTCGGTGAAATCCGGCGAGTACATTACCTACCTGATCACCTACAATAATAACGGTAACATGCTCTTGCCCTCGGTTATCATCGAGGAGCCGATCCCGGCCAACACTACCTTCCTCAATGGCAATCCCTCCCCTTCCGTGGATACGGTCAATAACAAGATCAGTTGGAATGTGGGCGACTTGCCCCCCGGCGCCAACGGCACGCTGGTAGCTCAGTTTACCGTGCCCAACACGGTTGTCGACGGCGCCCTCATCGCCAACGTGGTCTCCGGCAAAGTCTCCGGCTTCCAGAATGCCATCACCGCCACCGTGCTGATATCGGTTGGCCCGGTCTTTCACCGCGCTTACATCAAAGGTTACCCGGATAAATCGTTCCAGCCTGAGAAGCCCATCACCCGCGCCGAGATCGCTACCATCCTTACCCGTATCCTCAGCCTGGATACCACCATGACCGCCAATATCGGTTCCGACGTGCCCTCCAACCACTGGGCTTTCCCCTATATCAACGCCGTGGTCTTCAGCGGCGTGATGAATGGTTACCCGGACGGCACTTTCGGACCGGAGCGTCCCATCACCCGCGCCGAGCTGGCCACCGTAATGGTGAGGGCCCGCGGCCTCTTCTCGCTAATCGTCGCCCCGCCCACCTTCCCTGACATCGCCGGCCACTGGGCGGCAGGCAATGTGGAGGCGGCGCACCGCGCCATGTTTATCACCGGGTACCCCTCCGGCGACTTCCGCCCCGATCAGACCATCACCCGCGCTGAAACGGTGACTTTGATCGACCGTTCCTTCGGGCGCGGCCCTCTGATCGGTACCGGTCTTACCCCGCTTTATTCAGATGTCCCCTCGGTCCACTGGGCCTTCAGTTGGGTCGCTGAGGCAGCCATGAGCCACCTTGGCCTGCACACCAACGACGGCAACGAGATGCTGATCGAGGTCAGCACCGAGCCGCCGCTCTAGACGCCAGATCCGGCAGGGACCAACCTCCCTGCTCCACCTCCCTTGGATGTAGGAAGGGGCGGCTTTGGCCGCCCCTTCCGCTTTTCTCATGATGAAGACGGGATCCAGCAATTGCTACGATCTGTCGTCGGCTTACGACCTCTGTTCTTTTGCCTACTCAGGAAGCCTGCCATTTTACGCTTGCTGGGGACGCATAATTGTCGAAATAGCCTTGGATCAGCACGATCGGGGTTCCCTGGTCACCGCTGCCGCTGACCAGGTCGCAGAGGCTGCCGATCAGGTCGACGAGGCGCCGGGGGGTGGTGCCTTCCGATGACATCTTCCCCTTCAAATCGCGCTCTTTTTGGAGGATCTCTTCCCTAATCGCTCGCTCCGCTTCCTGACCTCGGTGCGCTTTGTGTTTGCTATCCAACAAATACTTCATTTTCAATTCATTGGGCGTTCCCACCAGCCCGTCGGTATAGTCAGGCGCAACTACTTTGTCAGCCAATTCCCAAATACCGGCCACCGGATCCTTGAAGCAACCGTCGCCATAGATCAGCGCCTCCACCTGCTTGCCAGTGGCTGCCTTGATTCCCTCTTGAATGAGAACCACATAACGGTCTCCCGCTTCGTTGAAAGGCCGGGGGAACAGCTTCAGTGTCTCTGCTTCATCGGCCATGTTCGAGCCGTACAAACCAAAGGTCGGGTTATATCCTCTGGTGGGGTGCGGCTCGTTGCAAAGCTCACTTAAATCAAGGACGGCAATAGGATCAAGATTCGTCCCTTCTGCAGAGATGATTGCGCGTTTTACCTGTTCGTTATTGTGGATGCTCGCTACCAGAACAGCCGGCGCCATCCCTCGGATCGCTGCTACATCATTGGAGAAGATGACAGTGGGTTTGGCGCCCTCTTTCAAAATAATATCTTTGTAGAACTGAAGGTAATCTACACCAGTGAATGGGTGCTGGAAATGCCCAAAGCGGCGAACATAGTCTTCCTCCGTCAGGGTGTCCTTGTGCGAGTTGATGCCTTGTTTCTCCATCTCCGCAGAATCCATGATCGGGTTCCCTACCTCATCGCTGGGGTAACTGAGCATCATAAGCACTTCCTTGCGGTTCCGTGCAATGCCTTTCAAGATCCGGGCAAAACGGTTTCTGCTGAGAATGGGGTGGACGACAGCCACGCGATCGCCCAGTTTGCGAGTAACCTCCTCCGCGATATCGCTCACGCAGACGTAATTCCCTTGGGAGCGAGCAACGACAGACTCGGTGATGGCAATGATATCTCGGTCGTTCAGATCGAATCTTTCCTGTTCCGCCGCCCGCAGCATGCTCTGAATGGCGATTTTCACGATATCGTCTCCCTGGTGAATCATAGGAGCTCGAATTCCCCGTACGGTTCGTCCAACCGTTCGTTCCGTCATGGTCGCTTCCTCCTAAATGTTGGTGTCGATTCCCTATTCTAGAACAAACGCAGCTACGGCTGAGGGGAAATGCCAATCCGCTGGTCAACCAGAGTATAGCGGGGCTCGTTCAGCTTCTCCAATTGGCCAGAGACACCCTGCCGGGGGCTATATTGCTGCCGCAGTTGATAGCCCCCGGCAGGGTGTCCCCGCTTCATCTCCCCCAGGCCGCCTTCCACGAATCACTTTTCACTCAGTGAACAAGCCGTCATCACTTAGAAGCCGCCTAAACCATACCACCATTTCTGCCGGAATAGAACCTCCAAAGCGGTTAGGAGCTGTTCAATAATAACCTTGACATTATTGCCTTTTCTCTGCCATCATGATGGTATGACAACGACCGAGCAGATGGATACTCGATTTAAAGCCCTATGGTCTCATCTTGATGAGAAAGGGCGTAGGCTTTGGGCGGCCTCTGAGGCGAAAGCCTGGGGAAGAGGCGGAGTTAAGGTTGTTCATCAGGTAACCGGCATGTCGCGCAGTGTAATTGCTGAAGGCATTCGTGAATTGACTGGCGAGCGACTCCTTCCGACAGGAAGGGTGCGGCGAGCGGGAGCTGGCCG
>CAYXFH010000021.1:0-5011 GCA_964464245.1 uncultured bacterium | reverse complement strand
GTGGCGGGCCCACGCGAAACGGGGTTCCCGGTGGAGACGGCGACGATGCTGATGATTAGACCGATCACAGCGAAGGGGATGTTGATCCAGTTATACCATCCCAACAAAGGGATCATCCCGATGAACATCCCGATCAAGGAGAGGATCCCCCAAACCAAACTCAAGACTGGCATCGAAAACCTCCGTACCTGTGGTAGCCAGCCTGGTAGACCGACCCCACTCCATTTTAACCCCATCCTGTCATTCTGTGCCAGGCAGGAAGTGACACGAGGTTTCAGAAATCATTCTCGCACCCCTGCCGAAAGGGTTAGAATGTCCGATACAAGGAGGCGTCGACCTCCTGGAAAAGAAGAGGTGAAGGCAATGAAGAGCCAGCACGTGGATGGAGCAGATAAGGGCAAGGTTTTTTTGTACACTCTCAGCACCTGTATCTGGTGCCGCAAACTGAAGATTTTCTTAAACGAGCAAGGGGTGGCCTATGACTACATCGATGTAGACCAGCAGACGCGCGATGACCGCGCCAAAGCGCGTGACGAGGTGCTGGAGTATAACCCCGGCCTCTCTTTCCCAACGATGGTGGTAAACGATGGCCAAGAGGTGATCGTCGGCTTTGATCCAGCCAAAGTGCAGGAGATCCTCAAACTATGAGCCAGAACATGCTGCCGCAGGCTGACAACTTGCCGCTGGCTGCAACCTCCGGAGGAGCGATCTCCCCGCCTGCCGTCGATCGCCTTACTCAGCGTCTGCAGTCGGAAGCGGAATCCGCTGGTTATCATCTGAACCCCGATGTCGAGTTCACCAAGGCCTTGGTCCACAGCCTTCTGATCAACGAGGAGCGCTATGGGTACCCCGCTTGCCCCTGTCGCCTGGCTGAAGGAGAAAAAGAGGAAGACCTGGACATCATCTGTCCCTGCGACTATCGCGACCCCGACCTGGAGGAGTTTGGCATGTGTTTTTGCTGCCTCTATGTGGATGAAGCAACGGCGAAAGGAGAGAAAGAGACCCACTCCATCCCCGAGCGAAGGCTTCCAATCAAAGAGCGTGCCAAGTTGCAGAAGCCCACCGAGACTCCTTTACCGCAACAGCTCTCCTACCCCGTCTGGCGATGCAAGGTATGCGGTTACCTCTGCGCCCGGGATGAGCCACCGGGGATTTGCCCGATCTGCAAGGTGAGCAAGGAGCGCTTTGAGCGTTTCCTCTGAGCTGCCTTGGGATATCCCAGTTGAGGCTATTTTCGGCGACCTCCCTCCTCTCCAGACGGAACGATTGTTATTGCGGCGGATGGGGCTAGGGGATGCGGAGGATCTTTTCTCCTATGCCTCAGATCCGGAGGTGACGCGGTACGTTGTGTGGGAAACGCACTGTTCCCTGGTTGATTCGCTGGCCTTCCTGCAATACACCGAGGAGCAATACCGAAAAAAAGAGGTCAGCCCCTGGGGAATGGTATTGCGGGAAAGCGGCCGGCTCATTGGCACAGTTGGCTTCGTCGACTGGCTTCCTCCGCATGCCCGGGCTGAGATCGGGTATGCTTTGGGGCGCCAGTGGTGGGGGCGCGGCCTGATGAGCGAAGCGGCGCGGGCAGTGTTGTACTTTGGTTTCGAGCGGATGCGATTGAATCGCATTCAGGCTCGTTGCTACCTGGCCAATATCGCCTCGGCGCGGGTGATGGAGAAAGTGGGGATGACTTTCGAAGGCATCGTCCGCGAACAGCTCTATGAGAAAGGCGCCTTCCGCGATTTGAAGCTGTACTCGATCCTGCGGCGGGAATTTTATTCCAACGATGAATCAACGATCTTATCTTGACAGGGGGCTTCCAGCCATGGGTGAGACACTTAGTCCCAGCGCAGTTAGAGTTCAGGAAGCCTTGCGCGCGCTTGGCTTAACCACCCAAGTGATCCACATGCCACAGACCACCCGCACTGCCCAGGAAGCGGCGCAGACCATCGGCTGCAGCGTCGGCCAGATCGTCAAGAGCATCCTCTTCAAGGGGACGGCTAGCGGCCGGCCCATCCTGGTCATCGCCAGCGGGGCCAACCGGGTCAGCGAGCACATCATCGCTGAGTTGGTGGGAGAACCGATCGCCAAGGCCGACGCCGAGTTCGTGCGCGAAAAAAGCGGTTTCGTGATCGGCGGCGTTCCTCCGCTAGCGCACAGGGTACCCCCTCGCACCTTTATTGATAGTGACCTCTCCCAATACGAAGTGACCTGGGCCGCGGCAGGCGCCCCTTTCGAGGTCTTTCGCGTGACGGCCACTGAGTTGCAACAGATGACTGGGGGCGAGGTGATTAAAGTTCATAACTAGACACGCTGCCGCAGGTTGTCCAGTCGCGGGCTGTTTAACCGCAGGTTGTCCAGTCGCGGGCTGTCTGGCCGCAGGTTGTCGAGCAGAGAGAGGTTGACAATGGAAGAGCATGCTGCGCAGGAATTGACTCGATCCGCTCGTCTTCTGGCGGAATTTGTGGCCATCCAGGATGGGGCGGTAGTGAGCCGGATCTTGCTGAATCGTCCGACCGGGACAATCACTCTATTCGCTTTTGACCAAGGGCAGGGCCTGAGCGAACATACTGCCCCCTTTGATGCCTTTATCTACGTTGTCATGGGAAGCGCAGAGATCGCCATCTCCGGGGGGAGCCAAGTCGTTGAGGAGGGGGAAGCGTTGATTCTTCCAGCCGGAGAGCCCCACGCTCTGAGCGCCCGGGCGCCCTTCAAGATGCTGCTGGTGATGATTCGCTCCTGATAGAGGAGGGAGACTCGCAGAGGTGAATGGAGTAGGGGCAAGATGAACGGGTATGCGCTGCTCTCTTTGCTGGCGGCAGTGTTGGGCTTTGGCCTTGGCGTTTTCATCCTCGCCTTGGACAGCCGTAGCCGGTTGCACCGGATCTTCTTCCTGCTGTCCTTGGCGGTCTCCGCCCTCTCTTTCCTGGAGTTCGCCTACCGTCAGTCCCAAAGCTTGGAGATAGCCCAATTCTGGATGCGGGCTGCCATCTTCTGGCCGCTGGAGATCTCACTCCTGGTCCATTTCGTCCTGGTCTTCTGCCGGTCCAGGCTGCTGCGCGCCAAGGGCTGGTTTTTCGTCCTGCTTTATGGGCCGGCCCTGGCGATCATCGCCGTCGACCTGATCACCACTCGTTACAGCGGCGGAATGATCTGGTCTCCTTGGGGGTGGACCTACGGGATTCCCCAGGATCGTTTGATGTGGTACGTGGTGGGGATCTGGAGCAACCTTCTGGCTCTTTCCGCCCCCCTTTTCTGTTTCGGCGCCTACTGGCGTTTGCGCCGGCAGCCTGGCCCTCGCAAGGACCAGGCACTTACCCTCTTCCTCGGTCTGCTGATTCCCATCTTGGCCGGCGTCGTCTGCAACGGGTTCCTGCCGGAGGTCGGGGTGCGCATCCCGGAAGTGACCTTCTCGACGATGACCCTGGGCTTGCTGGTCATGGGGTACGGAATCTGGCGTTTCGGCCTCTTCCGCCTCACCCCGGCGAGAGCGGCGGAGGAGATCCTCTCAACCATGTCCAACTTTCTCTTCCTGGTCGATCGTGAGAAACAGATTGTAGCCGCCAATCAGGCTGCCCTGCGGATCCTGGGGTACAGCGAAACTGAGCTTATGGGTCAGCTTGCCGGCTTGATCCTGCCTGAATACGTTCCCCAGGAGGAAGAAGGCCCGGGGCGGGAGACGGTGATCCGGCGCAAGGATGGACTGGAGATCCCGGTGCTCCTGGCTACCTCGCCGATCCTTCAGCAGCAGAGCGGTCAAATCGGCTGGGTCTGCATTGGCAGCGATATCCGCGAACGCAAGCAGGCTGAGGCTCGTCAGGGCGAGTTGCTGGTCCAGTTGGAACGATCCAATCGCGAGCTGCAGCGGTTCGCCTATGTCGTCTCGCACGATCTGAAAGCGCCCCTTCGCGGTCTCGACTCCCTCTCCCGGTGGTTGATTGAGGATTGTGGACCCACCCTCTCCGAGAAAGGGCAACAGTTGCTGACCCTGCTGCGCGGGCGGGTTGAGCGCATGGACCAATTGATCGAGGGGATCCTCCAGTATTCCCGCGCCGGACAGCTCGCCGATCGCAGCGAGGTGGAGCTGAACCTCTTGTTGAGAGAGGTGCTCGATGGTCTGGCCATCCCTCCTCGCATCCAGGTGGAAGTCCCTCCTTTGCCGATCCTGCAAGGGGACCGGACCGCTCTCTTCCAGGTCTTCCAGAATCTCTTAAGCAACGCCGCCGGGTGCCTGGGGAAGGAAGAGGGAAGCATCCGAATCGGCGCCACCTCATCCGGCGAAGGGTGGACTTTCGCCATCTCCGACAGCGGCCCGGGGATCGCCGAGGCAGACCAGGAGCGCATCTTCCAGCTCTTTCAAACGGCCGGCAAAGGGGGCTCGGGGATCGGCCTGGCCATCGTCAAGCGGATCGTCGAGAGCCAAGGGGGACGGATTTGGCTGGAATCGAAACTGGGCGAGGGGACCACCTTCTTCTTCACTTGGCCGGCGCCGGAGAAACGGCTATGATTCTCTGACCGAATGGAACTGAACAAAGCGACCCCTGTCTCTGTGAAAAAACTGCAAGCCAAGGTGTTGGTGGTGGAAGATGACCCCATCGACCAAATGGCTATTCGCCGCGCGTTGGAGGAAAAGAGTTTTCCCCACGAGGTGACTTTTGCCTCCTCTACGGCAGAAGCCAAAACCCTCCTGCTGGCGCATGATTACGACGTGGTCGTAGCGGATTACTTGCTTGGGGATGGCACGGCCTTCGACCTTTTCCGTTTCGCCATGCGCGCCCCGATGATCGTCATCACCGGCGTGGGCGATGAAGAGACGGCCATTCGGGCGATGAAAGCGGGCGCGCAAGACTACCTGGTTAAGGACAAGGCCGGCGAATATCTGAAGCTGCTGCCCGAGCGCCTGGAGGCAACCCTTCACGCCGGGGGCGTCGAAGCGCAGGCCCAACTCCTGGCTCGCGCCCTGCTGCGTACCCAGAACGCCGTCTTTCTCACCGACCTGGTTGGGACGATCCTCTTT
>CAYXFH010000020.1:0-5930 GCA_964464245.1 uncultured bacterium | reverse complement strand
ATCAATGTCGGCACGGGGGAAGAGCAGACCATCCGCGAGCTGGCCGAGTTGGTAGCGCGTACCGTCGGCTTCCCAGGGCGGATCGCCTTCGACCCCTCCCAGCCGGATGGAACCCCGCGCAAACACTTGGATGTCTCCCGCATCCAAGCTCTGGGCTGGCGAGCAACGACTCCCCTGGAAGAGGGGATCGCGCGGTCTTATCGCTGGTTCCTGGAGAACCGCCCCAGCCACTAGGTGGGATTCGCGGTGCGGGGTGGCCGTTTACGGTACAATGCGGTTACAGTCATGGCCGAAAAAGATCTGACTAAACCTATGAGTGGTAACCAAGCTACCTATACTTATGGGTCCTTTTCATTTCAAGTGGGTAACCTACCAGCCTGCGGCAAGAGAAGACATGCTGCCGCAGGCTGTTCAGTCCAGCATCTCTGCAATCATGGCAATGATGATCTAAAGAGTCTTTTCTGACCTGGGACCGCGGCGCCCATGGCTTCCTGTTCTCAGTATCCACCTCGCCGCATCGTTTTCCACGACAATGCGATCTTCACCAAAGAGACCCCCCCTTAAGCGATTCGACGAGATTTCCCGGCAGGGTGTTCTTTATCAATGTGGCGCACAGATAGCCACGGGTGTACTGCCTTAGGAGTGGTTGCTCTCCAGTGCGGTTGTTTTCTCCCTTGTCACTGCAGATGCCGCACTGGGGCGCCACGGTCCCATCCCAGGAAAGGCGATGATCCCAGAGACCTTGTTTACCCTCAGACCGCCTTACCCACTCAATATGAGAAAGAGCCATACTGGCTCCTTATTTTCTTGCTTGGGAGGGGAAGCTTCGCTACAGTGGAGAGATGGAAAACGATACGTTGATCCCTGTTTCTACCCTGGAGCGGTTCATGCGAGCCGTCTTCACCGCCCTGGGCGTCCCTCCCGAGGACGCCGCCGTCGCAGCCGAGGCGCTCATCGCCTCCGATCTGCGCGGCATCGAGTCGCACGGCGTCAGCCGCCTGAAGTATTATTATGACCGCATCGTTGCCGGCGTGCAGCAGGTGCGCACCCAGTTCGAGGTGGTGCGGGAAAGCGAGACCACTGCTTTGGTGGACGGCCACCACGGGATGGGCCAGGTCATCGCCCGACGAGCTATGAGCATGGCTATCGAGAAGGCCCGGGCGCACGGCCTGGGGGCGGTGGCAGTGCGCAATGGCACCCATTTCGGCATCGCCGGCTACTACTCGCTGATGGCCGCCGAGGAGGGGATGATAGGCCTGGCTGTGACCAATGCCCGCCCCTCTATCACCCCTACTTTCGGGGTGGAGCCGATGCTGGGGACAAATCCGATCGCCTTCGCCGCCCCTTCCGACCTGGACTTCCCCTTCTCCTTCGACGGGGCGACCTCGATCGTCCAGCGCGGCAAACTGGAGGTTTACGCCCGCACCGGCAAGCCGCTCAATTCCGGCTGGATGATCGATCGGCAGGGAGAGCCGGTCACCGACCCGAAAGCCGGACTGGCCGGGCTGGACAAGGCTTCGGCAGCCCTTCTCCCGCTTGGCGGCGCCGGGGAGGAGCAGGCCGGTTACAAGGGCTATGACCTGGCGACAATGGTGGAGATTCTCTGTGCCTCCCTGGCGGGAGGGCCCTTCCTGAAGGGGTTGCTGGGGGTAGCCGAGGACGGGACGCGCTGTCCTACCATGTTGGGGCATTTCTTCCTGGCCATCGACATCAGCCGTTTCCTGCCCCTGGAAGCCTCCAAAGCCACCACTGGAGGAATTCTCCGCGCTCTGCAGCAGTCCGCCAAGGCGCCCGGGGAGGACCGCATCTTCGTCGCCGGTGAGAAGGAACACGAGAGCATCCAACGCCGCCTGGCGGAGGGAGTCCCGCTGAACGAGGGCCTGCGCGGCGAACTGCGCCAGATGGCTGAAGCGCTGCGGATCTCCGACTACGAGGCGTACTTCTAGCCGCTAGGGGGCATCCTCCCCGCTTAGAACTCGGTCATGCAGAGGGGCTTCTCCTCCACCCGGAAGAGCCGGTCCAGACGGTCCAGCCAGGCCGGGTCAGAAAGAGTGGCCAGCTCGTAGCGGACCAGGCTGCGCAGGCGAACCGTTCCCATCAGCAGGGAGGAAAAGTCAGCAATATCCATTTTCAGCTCCACCTCCGGCGCCACTCCATCTCCCGACTGCAGTCTTCCCTGGCGGAAGACGAGGTCGTAGCTGCCGTTCACCTCTGGAAGGAAACTGTCCCGCACCGTCAGGCGGAGGCGGGCGCTGACCCCGCCGAAGTCGTGCCCGGCCAAGGCGCGGAAGGCGGCGGGCAGGTCGAGGAAGCGGTACATCACCCCCAGCCCGGCCGTAGCAATCTGCTGCCAGTCGCCCTGGAAGCAGCGGCGACTGGTGTCGCGGGGATCGGCGAAGAGGACGTGGAAGTCCTCCTCCTGGCTGTGGAAGATGACCCGCTCGACCTGGTCGGACTGGCTGTGGAGGAAAGCTAGCAGGGATTGCAGGGCCTCGCTGTCGTGGTAGACCAACTCGCGCACGTTGAGGTCGTTGAGGAAAGGGTTGTCCACCGCCGCCGGAATGGAATGAAAGGCCAGGTAGCCTCTCAGCCGCTCTCCCTTGTCAGTCTCCGCTGCATTGACCGGGTCGCCATCCCAGGTTGTGAAAAAGGGGGTGGATCGCACCCCCACCACTCGCAAGCCCGGCCCCTCGAAGAAGCGCTGGAACTCCTCCGGGGTGCGGTCCAGCAGGCCGTGCCGTTGCTCCTGAGCGCGCCGGTAGCAATCCTCAAGAAGGGGGATGTCCGCCTCCTGGAGGTGCCGCACCCGCTCCTTACCGCGTCCCGCCGGGATCATCGCCGGGGGGACGCGGTACTCGTCCAGGCGCGCGCCCACACCGTAGCCCATCTTGCGGTAGAAATCGGCGCGGAAGGGGAAGAGCATGGCCAGAAAGGCCCCCTCGGCCAAGCTCTGGCGGTGGAAGAAAGAGACCATCTGGCGGGCGATATGCTCCTTCTTGTGCAGCAGGTCGACGGTCACCCAAGCCAGCCCGGCCGCTTTCACCTGGGCTTCGTGGAAGCGCGCCAGGTAGTGGTAGACCAAATATCCGCCCAGCATCCGGCCTTCCCGTAAGTAACCGTACAGCTCACCCCGCCCTGTCCGGCGCAGGTTGGTGAAGAAACGCTCCGGCTCCCCGGGCGGCATCTTGAAGCCGGGGAAGGCAGCCAGACCGATGCGGACAAACTGGGGGATCTCCTCCTCACCCAGCGCGCGGATCTCCTCGCTGGCTCTTTCTTCCTTGCATAATTGGGCCTTCTCTTCCTTTTTCATGGTCCCATTGTAGCGAGTTCCAGGGACGTTGTTCAATTGTCAGCTAACTTTCACTCAACCCATGCTCTATGACTGGGGCTATTCGACATCCAGGCTTCTCCCAGATGGGCCCGCTCCAGGCTGAGGATCAACTTCTGAAGAAAATTAGCATCATGTCCCTGATTATTCTAGAAGGCGGGCGCCGCAATAGGGGCAGAAGCGCGCACCGGGGCTGGCCACGGCACGGCAGCGCCGACAGCGCATCTCTTCCCCCTCGCCGAGAAGAAACTGGGAGGCCGTCTCCCGCGTTCCCTCCAGCGAGGCGTCGACCCCGTCCTTGGCTCCCTCTCGTAGCTTCTCGCCGACGGCTTGCGGCGAGAAAGACCCCCCTGCGCCGAAGAGGTTGACCAGCCAGAGCAGGGCGGCTGGCAGCAACACCCCGGCCAGGGTTTGGCCTGCGTTGGCCGGCCCTGGGATGGCGCCTACCCCTCCCGCTCCGGGAAGCGGTTCCTCGAGGATGCCTCCCGTCTCACCGGGTTCACCTTGGGAAGGGCTGGGAGTTGGCGAGATCGTGCCGGGGATGGGCGGGAGGGTAAAGCCGGGCTGGATGGCCAGCGAAGCCAGCATCGTCTCCACTTCACCCCAGATCTTCTCGTAAGTCGTTTTCTGGAGGAAGGGATCGTCGGGCGGCGTGTTCAGGCGGGTGACCGTGGTGGTGCTGAGGTACTGGTAGGCGTCGTAGGAATAGATCCCCTGGGCGGCGATGTTCCCCAAGAGGAGCAGGGTGACCGGCCTGTCCTGATAGATCCCCTCCCCTAGCAGGAGGACGACGCGGTCGTAGCGGTAGGTGGAGCCGGGGTACCATTGCCCCTCCCAGTATGTTACTGGATTGGAACCCTGGTAGAGGATGTTGCGGACGGCCTGACGGCCGGCGATGACGAGGGGCTCATTGCCTTCGGTCACCTGGGTCCAGCTCCCCTCGCGCCGGTCCACCCACAGTTGCAGCAACCCCTGGCCGGTGAAACGCTGGCTAACCTGCACTACCTGGTTCTGGAGGATCGGGGTGATCTCCTTTTCGCTCCTCTTCGACCAGACCGCCCCGTCTCCCAGGGCGAGGATCTGGCCGGAGGATTGCCAACCGGCTGGCATCTCAGCCAGGGAGAGCTGCAGCGGAAAGGCCTCCGCGTCGGGAGGGCGCTCCGAGGAGGCTTCCAGGGGGAAGAGGTTTTCCGGTAAGGGCTCTGACCAGCCGGATGGTTTCTCGCCCTGCGCCAGCACGGGGAAAGCTCCGGCGCCCAGCAGAAGGCAGGCCAGAAGGAGGAGAGAGGTGGCCAGGGCTCGCTGCAGCACGCCTTTCATCGTAGCAAGCCCCCCATGGCCGCGCTCCACAAAACCCATCCGGCTACCAGCAGGATGGCAGCAAAGAGGGAGAGGAAGACGGGGGAGGAACGCCCCCCGGAACGTTGCGAGAGGTCCAGCCCGGCTCGGCCCCAGGCTGTTAGGAAGCCGGCCAGGGCGATCGGCTGGGCTGCGTCCCAGCCCATGAGCAGCTCGGCGAGGAGAGCCAGGACGGCGAAGGGAACCAACCAGAGAGAGGCGTCAGCCAGCAGCGAGGCGATCGCTAGACGGCGCCGGACGAGCGCAAAGAGGAGGCCCGTGAGGGCCAGAGCCGACAAGCCGAAGAGCAGGCCGAGAATCCCACCCAACAAGACCGGCCCGATGGCTGGGAAAAGGCGGCGAGTCACCAAGCCGCCAAAGACGGCGAAGGATAATAAGCCAGGCAGGAAACGGAGGGCGACGTGCGTGTCCATGGCGTCCCTATCCCGAGATCCAGCCCCAGCCAAACAGCAGCAGGCCGGCAACCAGGGTGGCCAGGAGGATGGCCGGCAGCTTGCGTCCGCCGGACAATTCGAGCAACGCTCCAGTCAGGGGGGAGAAGGCCCACAACACACCGGTGATGCCAAAGCAGAGCGAGGTGTTCCAGCCCAGGAGAAGGTTGGCGAGGAGACCCAGCGCGACATAGACCAGGGCCGTACCCTGGCTGAAGGCGAAGGACTGCACCACCTTGGAGAGACCGCGGGCGCCTCCCCGCGCCCCGGTGAGGAGCCAGCAGAGGGATGCCAGGATGGGGATTCCTGCAGCTCCGTAGGCCAGGCCAATCCCGGCCAGGGCGACTACCCGCCAGGGACCGGCGAGGCCCACGTGAGCCAAGTCGAGCCCTGTCTGCAAGAAAAGGAGGGCATAGGCTGCAGCGGGGATGAGAAGGGACCAGAGCCAGTTCCGCGCGGAAAGAGGGGCTTGGACGACCACCCCTGGGTCTACCATCACGCGCAGAAGCGCCATCCAGGGAAATCCCCGGATGGGAGTGCCTGCCCGTTTTGCGATGTCGTCTCGGGAGATCGCCACTTGTTGCACCTGTCTAGATTGTAGCAGTATCACCCTGCCGGGAGCTGTCAAGTGGCAGGGGGCAGGCACGTGGGCGGTTGCTCTCAACTGGCGTGGGGGAGGTAATCCGTCTGTTTGTTTGCCGGGTCGGGGCCCGCCTAGTTAGGACGGAGCGGCTAGGATGCGGGTCGCTAATTGCTGGCGAGTGCAGTACAGCAGGCCAGCCAGACGCAGTGGCGGCGGTCCGCCACCACCC
>CAYXFH010000019.1:0-6698 GCA_964464245.1 uncultured bacterium | reverse complement strand
TAAGGAGGGACGGCTATGGACTAGGATTCGGGCAGTCAGCCGCAAGCGAAGCCGCAGTTGGGCTTCCCGATCGCACTGATCCTGGGTGGATTGATCGTGCTGCTGGCCTCCTTGGGCGTTTTCAGCGATGCCTGGGGTTGGATCTGGCCAATCCTGATTCTACTTTTAGGGGCGGGGTGGCTGTATGGCAACTCCTGCGGCCCCCAGTCAATCTGCCTCGTCTCTTTTTCCCTGCCTTGATGATCATTTTCGGCTTCGTCTACTTGTTGCGCCGGGCCGGCCTCTTTCCCTTCAGTAGACCTCCGGTCAATCCGGGGATTGGCTCTGGCCAGCGCTTTGTATCCTCCTGGGGGGCGTTCTCTTGGTCCTCCGCTGGAGGAAAGCCCGGTAGCGCCGGGATAGGCGCTATCTTCCTGAAATCCATCGTGGCAACGGCGAGAAGTGAGTGTCTCACTCGAAAAAAAAGGAGTGTGTGACGTGGCAAATAAAACAAATAAGGCAGCGGTGCAACCCAAGAAAAAGGCGGAGTTCTCGCTTCCCCTCGCCCTGATCCTGATCGGGCTGGTCTTTTTGGTAGGGAACTTCTTCTATCTGCTCGCAATGCCTTGGCTCTGGCCGGCAATCTTGCTGGTGATCGCAGTGATCCTGCTGATTCGGGCCATCACAGCAAAAGAAGGAGGCGCCGCCCGTTTCTTCTTCCCGATTGTTTTGCTTCTCTTCGGTATCGTCTACCTTCTGACAGCGTTGAACGTTTTTCAGGTGACCAATCTGATGGCCTGGTTCTGGCCGGGACTCTTGGTCGTGATCGGGATCGCCGTGCTATTGCGGGAGCGGCGCTGAAGGGGAATGTAGGGACAAATCAATCATGACCAATTTTGCCAGTCGAGGAGCGGAACCGAAGGGGCATTTCCACCGTCTCCTGGTGGGTCAGCCGCAGCGAGTCGGCGATCGGACCGTACAAGCGGTGGCCCAGCTTAGCGGATGGCGCCGAGGGAGGCGGGGAAAGAGCGGTGAGGGCGGTCTCGCCTTCTTTCGCGTATCGCCTGTAGCGCTTTTCTTATCGGAGGAAGGTAATGAACGGGTGGCAATTCCGTTGGCCGGCGCACAGACCTGCCAACGGCGCCGGCTTGTTGTCCTCTTCTTTCTGGCGGTGGGGCTGATCGGGTTGCTGATTCCAATCGCAGTTCAAGCAAGGATGAGAAAAGGAGGTTGATGATGTCAGAGATAGTGGAGCCCACACTTCAGCCGATTGAGCGGATGCTGGAGAAGATGAGCGTGGACACGGTTTTCGGACCGCCGGTGAAAGAAGGAGATCTCACCTTGATCCCTGTCGCCGAATTTGCGGCTGGTTTTGCCTTCGGCAATTGCTCCTGCCCATCAGGCGAGAAATGCTGCCAGCCAGTGGATCAAGACGGCGAAGCGAGCGAACCGCCCGTGGAATGCACGGGATGCAACTCGGGAGGGGGTTCCGGGGGAGGCGGCATGGGCCGGGTAGTCCCGCGCGGATTCATCAAGATCAGCGCCGAAGGCGCATCGTATGAACCGATCATCAACCCCACCAGGATCGCCATTGCCCTCTTCGCCATGATCGGTTGGTCGGCTTTCTGGCTGACGATCGGCATTCGCGCTTTGGTCAAGGCAAGGAACTGAAGGAGGCAAAACCGGATTAAAGCAACCGAGTTCCTGGCCTATTTCTTTCCTTTTCCCCGGCGCAAGACGACCGAACAGAGGACGGCAGAGAGGGCTGCGCCTCTGACGGAGACTGGGCGGGCGGCAGATCTGGCTTTTCTGTTGGTCGTGGCAGCGGCTTATGCCCAGGCGGTATTGGTCGGCTGGGGCGCCTTTACGTTGTGGCAGTTCCTCGGAGCAACCCTGGCTGCTCTCGCCTACGGCGCCCTCAGCGCGCATTGGGTCCAAGTTAGTCTCCAGCGCTCCGCCTTGGTTCTTCAACTGCTCTATTTTGTCGTACAGGCGGCGCTGGCAGCGACGGTCATTGCCCTCTTTGGCGCCTCCAGTTTCATCGGGCTGATTGCGCTCCCGCTGGCCAGCCAAGCCGTCTTGTTTCTTCCCACTCCCTGGCCTGCTTTTGGTTTTACCCTGGCTTTGGCAGCCGTCCTTCTGCCGATCGGCTGGACGGGCGGTTGGCAAGCGATCCTGCAAGTAGGTCTGGCCTATTTGGCTGGGTTGGTCTTCGTCGCTCTCTTCACCCAGGTGGCTCTCGACGAGCGCCGCGCCAACCGGGAGGCGCAGCGGTTGACAGGGGAGTTGAAGGAAGCCAACCTGCAGTTGCGCCGTTATGCCGCCCAGGTCGAAGAACTGGCCACTGCCAAGGAACGAAACCGCCTGGCACGGGAAATCCACGACAGCCTCGGCCATTATTTGACGGTAGTCAACGTGCAGTTGGAAGCGGCTCGTCTCTTCTGCGAAAGCGACCCGCAGAAAGCCCTGCAGTCGCTGTCACAAGCCCAGGCCATGACCCGGGAGGGGCTGACCGAGGTGAGGCGTTCGGTAGCCTCATTGCGTCAACCCGCCACAGAGGATCGCCCGCTGGCGGAAAGGATCGCTCATTTGGTAGGAGAGAGCCAGGCTCACGGTTTGGCGCTGGAACTTGGCATCACTGGAGAGCAGGCTGCGCTTTCTCCGCAAACGGAGCTGACCCTCTATCGTGCAGCTCAGGAAGGGTTGACCAACATCCGCCGCCACTCCGCCGCCACGCGTGCCACTTTGACCCTGGATTACAGTAGTGCGCAGTCGGTGCGCCTTTCCCTAACGGACAACGGACGGGGAGCCGCCCAATCCCAGGGCGGTTTCGGTCTGCTCGGCCTCCGCGAGCGCGTCCAATTGCTGGGAGGATCGCTGCGCACGGCAAGCGAGCCAGGGAAAGGATTTACGCTGGAGGCGGAGCTGCCGCGATGAGTCGCATCCGAGTGTTGTTGGTCGATGACCAGGCCCTTTTTCGCGAAGGATTGCGCACCTTGTTGGAGTTCCGTGAGGATTTGGAAGTAGTGGGGGAGGCGGCCAACGGGGAAGAAGCTATCTTTTTGGCGGCCAGGTTGCGCCCACAGGTGGTCCTGATGGATCTGCGGATGCCCGTGCTGGACGGGGTGGAGGCTACTCGGCGCATAAAGGAAAGCCACCCGGAATGCAAAGTGATCGCCTTGACCACCTTTGACGATGACGAGACGGTCTTTGACGGGCTGCGGGCAGGGGCGGTGGGCTATCTTTTGAAAGATGTACCCTCGGACACTTTGGTGGAAGCGATCCGGGCCACTGTTCGGGGAGAGTCTTTTCTTCACCCCTCGGTGGCTAGGAAAGTGGTGGCCGAGTTCACCCGCCTCAGCAACCGCTCGGCCGCCCAAGCAGCCATGGACGAGCCCCTCTCCGAGCGCGAGCGGGAAATCCTGGTCTTGCTGGCCGGAGGCTATTCCAACAAGGAGATCGCCGGCCGGCTTTTCCTGGCCGAGGGGACGGTGAAGAACCACATCACCAATATCCTCGGCAAACTGGAAGTGCGCGACCGCACCCAGGCCGCGTTGAAAGCCAGGGATTTGGGTTTGATCTGAACGACGGCGAGAAAAAAATGACCCGCCTCATGACTTTTCGCACATCCCAAACGATTCCTCCTGCCCTACAATGAAACAAAAACCTGCCCCTGCTGAAGCGGGGGCATAGAAAGGAAGCCTTGCCATGAATTCTCAGATTCCAGAGGCGCCCGAGAAACCCTCACCGCTGGAAGGAGAGGCGCCCTCTCCCCCTCCGCCTTCGCCCGTCCCGGGCAATGTGGCCATCGAGGCGGCCAATCGCAATAAGCTGGCCGCCGGCATCGCTCTCGTCGTCCTGGGCGCCTTCGCCCTGCTGGGCCAGTACATCCAGGGCAGTTTTTGGGGGAACTTGTTCCTTCCCGGCCTTGGGCTTTTCTTTATTGTTTGGGGGTTCATCGCTCGCAAGCCCGGCTTGATCATCCCGGGCGGGATCCTGATCGGCATTGGCGTCGGCAGCTTGCTAATAAACGGTCCCTATGCCACCCTCTCCGGCAAAGGGCAGGGGGGCGTTTTCATGCTCTCGCTAGGTAGCGGTTTTCTTCTGGTCACACTACTGACCGCGTTCCTGCGAAACGTTCACTGGTGGGCTTTGATTCCGGCGGCGGTGCTGGCGGTGATCGGGCTGGGCCTGGTAGGGGAGGGCGCCGGTTGGGATATCATGCGCACCCTCAGCACAGCCTGGCCGATCGCCCTGATCGTCGTCGGCGTCTTCCTGATCCTCTGGCGGCGCGGGTTGCGTCCGAGCCCTCCTAAGAAATAAACAGCCGCAAAAATGAAGGGGAATGGAGCATGATAAAGGCCATGCCGGCAAAACGACGGATTGGGATCCTCACCGGGGGAGGGGATGTACCTGGTTTGAATGTGGCTATCAAAGCAGTGGTAGCTCGCGCCCAGGACCACAATATCGAGGTGTTGGGGTTGAGGCGCGGCTGGATGAGTGTCTTGAGCATCAACCCGGACGATCCGGAGTCCGCCTTGGAATGGACCATCCCTCTCGATCTGGAGGTGGTGCGGACCATTGACCGCACCGGGGGCACCATCCTCCACACCTCGCGCACCAGCCCCAGCAATGTCAAACCAGCCGATGTGCCTGCTCATGTCCGGGCCGAGGACAGTTCACCAAACCCCAGCGGCACGATGGACTGCACGCGGCACGCCCTCCGCGTTCTACAGCATCTGGGCCTGGATGCGATCATTCCGATCGGAGGGGACGACACCCTGAGCTTCGCCGTCCGCCTTCACCGGGAGGGTTTTCATGTCATCGCCATCCCCAAGACGATGGACAACGATGTCTTCGGCACCGACTACTGCATCGGCTTCTCTACCGCGGTGACGCGCTCGGTGGAGACGATCACCGCTTTCCGCACCTCAGTCGGCTCGCATGAGCGGATCGGGGTGGTGGAGCTGTTTGGCCGCAATTCCGGGGAGACTTCGCTTTTCGCCGCCTACCTGGCCGATGTGGACCGGGCCGTGATCTCCGAAGTTCCCTTCGATATGGACCGTCTCTCCCGCTTCCTAGTGGAGGATCGTGAGAAGAAGCCCTCTCACTACGCTATCCTTACCCTCTCCGAGGGGGCCTTCCCGGTGGGCGGGGACATTGTCCAACGCGGTGAAGCCGACGCCTACGGCCATCAGAAGCTTGGCGGGATCGGCCATTTCGCCGCTCTTGAGATCAAGCGGCGCACTGGGGTGGACATCATGTACCAGCAACTTGCCTACATCATGCGCAGCGGCGCGCCAGATTCGCTGGACCGCATGGTGGCGATCTCCTTCGGCAATCTGGCCTTGGATCAGGTGGCGATGGGACACACCGGCCGAATGGTGGCCCTTCAGCAAGGGATCTACACGACGGTCCCGGTGGACCTGGTCATCGCCAGCAAGAAGCGTGTGGACGTGACCGCACTCTACGACGCCGAGCAATATCGCCCCAAAGTACGGGACATGCTGGGCAAGCCGATGTTTCTCTACTAAACCGATGCCGGCCCCCAGCCGCCTCAAATTCATCTACCTTCTTCGCCTGACTCGACCGGAGGCCTGGGATGGGACCGTGGCGCCCCAGTGTGGCATAGCCGTCATCTCCACCCATTTCCAGCGCTCGCAGGAAGCTCTTCGCCAGGGACGTCTGATTCTGGCCGGTCCCTGTCTGGATGGCGCTTTCGGAGTGGTCATCTTTTCCGCTCAGCATGGGGACAGATTTTAAATCTGTCCCCATGCTGAGCTGCATCCCTTTCACCTCTCGCTGCCGGGAGAATCGGAAAGATCGGAGGAATCATGAAATATCCCTATTCCATCGTCTATGCCTTCGGAGACCGCCCTGGCCGAGGGAACCCAGCCGGCGTGGTGACGGACGCTCGCGGTTTGAGCGAGGCGGATATGCAAGCCATCGCCCGCTTGAACAACCTTTCCGAGACAGCTTTCCTCTTCCCCCAGGAAGATCCAGGCACGCCTTACCGGATCCGCTTCTTCACCCCCATGCACCCAATCCCGATGTGCGGGCACGCCAGCATCGCTTCCGCCTTTCTCTACTGGCGAGAGAAAGGGCAGCCAGAACGGATCGCCTTTTCGCAGGCCACTGATGTCGGTCCCTTGCGACTGGAGGTTGGGCAAGCGCCAGGCTCGCCGCAGATTTGGCTGGAGATGGATCGGCCCTTGTTGACCGATTCCCTGGATGGAGAGCGCGAGCGCCTGGCTGAAGCGCTGCGCATCCCCCCGGAGGAGATCGCTGAAGGTCTACCGGTGATGGTTAATGAAAGGGCTTACCTCTTCCTGCCGATCCGCTCCCTTAAGACCGTTCAGTTGATGCGCCCGGACTTCGCCCGAATGAGCTCGTTGGACCAGGAGCTGGGCTTGCACGGATGGTATGTCTTCAGCCGGGAGACGCTGGATCCCTCGCACCAGGTGCATGGACGATTTTTCGCGCCTTACTTCGGCGTCCCGGAAGACCCGGTCACTGGGACCGCCAACGGTTATCTGGCTTCCTACTGGCATCGCTACCTGGATGGCCTCCCCGAGGATTCCTTCCGTGTCGAGCAAGGCTTTGAGATTGGCTGCGACGGGCTGTTGGAGGTCCGTTACCGCGCTAAGAGCGGGGAGCTGCAAGAGGTTTGGGTGGGCGGAGGCGCCTCACTCTACCTGGAAGGGGCGCTGCACTGGTAA
>CAYXFH010000018.1:0-17206 GCA_964464245.1 uncultured bacterium | reverse complement strand
GCGAAGCTTTCCGGCGTCCCTGTGTAATAAGTCTTGATCAGGTCGGCCCCAAGTTCCTGGGCCATCCGTGCAGCTAGAACGATGCCGGCGGGGTCGGCTTTGCCGGAAAGGGGTTTGCCAAAGAGTGTTCCCTGGGCCATCGCCTCGATTCCCAGGGGGATCCCCCAGCGCTCACAGGCGTCAGCCACCAACGATGCATTGCGGATGAACTCGCCTTCACGGGGGTGGCCGAATTTAATAGTAACAATCACCGAGGAAGCGCCCAAGGCGATGGCTGCTTCCACTGAGGTGATCAGCTCCTCTTCGAACTTTCCGCCCAGGACGGTGAAGCCCCCGGTCAGCCGCATCATCAAACTGAGGCTGCGGTCCCACTCATTCTCAGAGAGGCTGGCAAAACCACGAGTAGTGAGGACACAATCGGCGCCTCCCTGCCGGCAAGCGCGGATCGTCAAGGCGGGGTCTTCGATGCCGGGCATGCTCCCGGCGATGCCTCCGTGGTCAAGGGCAACGATCACCGTGCGACCGTCTTCTCGCAGGATCTGTTTCAAGCGAATGCGTTTTCCCGTATTCATGGGTTAGAATCACCTTTCTTAAACACCCTGCCGGGGGCTATCATGGTTTAGTAGCTAAGTAGTTAAGTAATTAAGTGGTTAAGTAATTGTATCTTGATATTGCTCAACTGCTTGATCATTACTTAACTGCTCATGATGTCGCGCTGCTGTAGGCAGCCAAGTTGTTGCTTTCCTGGCGGTACTTCGTAAGAGCTGGGAAACGGTCCAGCGAATCTTCAACCAAGGAGTGGTAGAGGAGGAAACCTTCCTGATAAAACGCTTCCCAACTCGTCTCCGGGGATATCTCCTGGGAGATCCGCACCATCCCTTCCGCAGCGCGGACCAGATCCGGGTACCAACCCAGGGTCACCGCCCCAAGAATGGCTCCCCCCAGCGGCTCGGCCTCCACCTCGCCGGGGAGAAGGCAGGGAATACCGGTGATCGAGGCCTTGATCCGGGTCCAGTCGATGCTCGTGGCCTGGCGGCCGGTACAGCGAAACTGAACGACTTCCAATCCGTGCTCTTGGATACAGCTCAAAACATGGCGCATGGCATAGCCTACTCCCTCCAGGACAGCGCGGACGAGATGGGCGGGGGTATGGCGCAAGTGCAGGCCAAAAAAGAGGGCGCGCGCGTCGGCCCGCCAGAGGGGGGCTCGCTCCCCGGCCAGGTAGGGGAGGAAGAGCAAACCCTCCGCTCCCGGTGGTACTGCCATCGCCCGCCGGAAAACTTCCTGGTAGGATACCTGCCCCCAACCGACCAGCGCGCGAATCCACTCCAAGGCCTTGCCTGAAGTGGAGATGATGCCGGATAAGTTCCACAAGTTGGGAACAATGTGAGGTAGGGCTAGTAGACGAGTGTCGTGAACGGGTTGGTTGGTGCAGAGATTGATGCCTTGGCTGGTGCCGCCTCGGTCTACCGCTCGCCCCGGCTTAACCGTGGCTGTGCCCAGCCAGGATTCAACAAAGTCGGGAGGGCCTACCACCACTGGTGTCCCCTGACTCACCTCGCTCCAAGCTTCTCCTCGCTTACTGACCGGTCCGACCACTTGGCCGCAGGGGACAAAAGGCGGCCATGCCTCTGCCATACCGAAAGCTTCCATCGCCTGGCGCTGCCAAACCAGCGATTGGAAGCCGGGCGCAGGGAGGCCGGTCACCAGCCGCCCGGTGAGCCGCCCCACGATATAGTCGGGGCAGGAGGTATACCACCGGACGCGTTCCCTGGCGGATCCGTGTCGACTGTACCAGAGAGCTTTAGGCATATAGAAGGAACTGTCTACGATCAAGCCGCTGCGCTCGCGAATCTCCAGTGACTGGTCCGTTGCGCGGCGATCCATCCAGGAAATGGCCTGATCGACCGCTTTTCCGTTCTTCCCCAGAGGGACCAGGGTGGGTCCCTGACCCCCGACGACGATCGCTTCGGGTTGGGCGGCAGCGGGGATCGTCCGAAGTTGCGCGACGCAACGACGGAAGGCTCTTTCCCAGGAGGAAGGGTTCGTCTCGATGCGGTCTCCAGGCAGGAAGGCGAGGGTGTAACCAGCTTGGGCACGAGCTACAGCCGATCCGTCAGGCCTGAAAGCCACCGCCTTCAGGCTGGTGGTGCCGATATCGAAAGCCCAAATGAGCTGATTCGCCAAGCCCCCTCAGTCCTCCTTCAGGTTGAAAAGGACGCGGATTTGGTCCGGCTTACCGGCCATCTCCATAGCCTGGTTGAACTCTTCCAGCCTGTATTCCGCGCTGATCAACGGGGAGACATCCACCTGGTGCGTGCCGATCAACTTGACCGCGACCTGGAAGTCTCGCTCGGTGCGTCCTTCCACCCCGAAGACGGAGACCTCGGAGCGGTGCAAGTAATTGGCGTCCACCGGCAGGTCGAAGGTGTCGCTATACGCCGAGTAAGCGGTGACCCGGCCGCCCTTGCGCACTGCCATCGCTGCCTCGCGCAGAACCTCGCTCACCGGCGCCGTGACAACAGCGACATCAACGCCACGACCGCCGGTCTGTGCCATCAATTGCTCTTTCAGCGGGACCGCGGGATCCAGGGTGAGATCCGCCCCTAGTCTTTGCGCTAACGAACGGCGCTCTTGGAGCGGATCAGCGACGAAGACGCGGGCGCCCATCTTGCGGCCTGCCAGGGCGTGCAAGAGGCCCATCGGTCCCGCTCCGACCACCAATAGATCCTCTCCCACCTTCAGGCTCGCTTTCCGCAGGGAGTGGATACAACAGGCCAGCGGTTCGGCGAAACAGGCTTCGCGGGGAGGGATCTCAGCGGGAAGCTGGAAACATTGCCGAGTACCCACCACGATGTGCTGGGAGAAACCTCCCAGGGGGTTGACTCCCTTGGCGAAGCGGTTGGCACAGTGGTTGCTTTGTCCGTTGCGGCACCAATAGCACTCGCCGCAGCGGTAGACAAGGTCGAGGGAGACGGTCTCACCCGGTTGCAAGGCGGTAATCGAACCAATTCCCACCTCCTCCACCACGCCGGCCGCCTCATGGCCGGGAACGATCGGGTAGTAGATCTTCATTGCACCGGAGAAAAGGCGTTGCTCCAGCGTGCAGATGCCACAAGACTCGATCCGCACCAATGCCTCACCCTTGGCCGGAGCGGAACACTCGGCCTCCGCCAAGCGCAGGTCGCGGGGAGCGAAAAGCCGCAATTGCTTCATTGGATCCTCCTATCTACTACAGAACACCCTGCCGGGGGCTATCAAGTTGCCGGGGGCTATCATGTTTTGCCAAGCTATCACCTTCCATTCTCCTCCGCTGTGGAAGAGGACTTTGGACCGCTATCCTCCGGCGGAACCTTGCGGGAAAGGTTCACAGATGCCGTGCGCGGGCGAATCCGCAACTGTCGCTCGAGGATGGAGTAAAGCACCAAGGCGAATACGGTGACGAAAAAGGGCATAGCCAGCAGCAGCCCCGAGGGTAAATTTGAGACGGCTTGCAGGAAGTTGCTGAGGTACTCAACCAAGCCGAAAATAATCGATCCGATCAGCACCCCCACTGGCGTCCGGTTGCCCAAGTAGATGATCACCAGGGCGATCCAGCCACGGCCGGAGGTCACGTTGGGGACAAAAGCTCCCAGGGTCAGGGTCAGCATCGCCCCGGCGAGTGCGCAGGTGAAACCGGAAATGAGGATGGCAATAAACTGGATCATCTTGGGGTTGATCCCCACCGAACGGGCTGCCTCCATGTCGTGCCCCACCGCCCGCAAGCGCATGCCGAAGGGGGTGTGATAAATCACTGCCGAGGCGATGATGAGGATGATCCAGGAGACGTAGACCAGGATGTTCTGGCCCGAGAAGATGTCGCTCAGGATGGGGATATCCGCAATCCCCGGCACGATAATCGGGTTCAGTCGGGGCATATCCGGGAAGCTGACTGATCCGGTCTGACCGTAAATGGCGTAGGAGAGAACGATCGAGAGGCCGGCCGCCAACAGGTTGGTGGCCAAGCCGGAGATGAAGATATTTGCTCGCAGGCTGAGGGAGATGAAGGCGAAGAGGGCAGTCAAGAGCAGAGTGGCCAGGATGCCTCCGAGGATACCCACGAAAAGGTTGCCGCTGGCCACCGTGAAAACCACCGAGAAGAAGGCCGAGCAGAGCATCAACCCTTCCAGGGCGATGTTCAACACGCCGGCCAGGGCGGAAAAGAGACCGCCGGTGGCTGCCAATAGCAAGGGAGTCATGATGGTGAGGGTCTGGGCGATCGCTGGAATGTACGTTCCGTTCACTTGCCAAGCCTCCTGCGGATGAAGGCCACGGCTGCTTCAGCGGTGACCAGGTAAAAAATCACGGCACTGATGATGGAAGCAATCTCATAAGTGATGTCTGAATTGATCATAGCGCTCTTGGCGCCAGCGTCCAGGTAGGCGTAGAAGATCGCTGCCGGGATCACTCCGAGCGGGTTTGAGCGGGCGATGAGGGCCACGGCGATGCCGTTCCAGCCCAAGCCGGCGGTGAGGTCAGTGAAGCAGGAGCCGTAGCGGCCGGTCACCTGGACCGCTCCCCCCAGTCCGACCAGGGCGCCGGAGATAAGCATCGGCAGGACCAAGTATTGGCGTACTTCGATCCCACCGTAGCGGCCGAACTTTCGGTTCGAGCCGGCCACGCGAAGCTCGTAACCGAGGTGCGTGCGGTAGATCAGGAACCAGACCAAGACCGCCGCGGCCAACCCCAGCAGGAGACCGGCATGCAGATAAGAGGGCGGCAGGAGCCGGGGCAGCATGTAGGCGGCCGGAATGGAGAGGGATTGGATGGTAATCTGGGAAGGATCGCGCAAGGGGCCCAGGATCAGATAATTGATAACATAGACCGTACCAGTAGAGATCAAGTAGGTGGTGAGCAGGTCGGAAACACCCCAGGCCATGCGCAGGAAGCCGGAGAGGCCGGCCATCAGGGAGCCTACGATGGCGCCGCCTAAAAGTAGGGTAGCGATCCCCACCCCGCCAGGGAGGTTGGGAAGGAGGATCCCCAGGATGACAGCCATGATCGCTCCGGCAAAGATCTGCCCTTCACCGCCCAGGTTGGTCACCCCGCTCTTGAAAGCTACGGCCATGCCCAGCCCGGTGAAGAGCAAGGGGATGGCCGATTCCAGCATGTTGCCGAAGACAAAGGGATTGGTGAAAGGCCCGAAGAAATACCAGTAAAGCGTTTTGCCGGGGTCTTTGGAGAAAGAGAAGATGAGGATGATAGCGATGATGAAGGCCACCAGGATGGAGAGCACGATCCCCAGAAAAGAGGCCAGGCTGCTCTTAGCGCGGCTGTCCAGGACCATCAGTGGATACTCTCTTCCCAGCAGCCGCCCTTCTCCTTGGCCTCCTGCCGGCGCAAGCCCAGCATGTAGCCGCCCAAGGACTCGCGGTCCAAGCCAACGTTCGGAAAGAGGGCAACTACCTCTCCCTTGTACATAACCGCTACTTGATCGGAGAGGGCCAACACTTCGTCTAAGTTGGAGGAAATCAAAAGAATAGCCGTCTCTTCGCCGCGCATCTCCATGATCTCCTGATAGACGAACTCGGAACAAGCCACGTCCAGGCCCCAGGTCGGTTCGGAGATGATCAGCAACTTGGGTCGACGGGAGAGCTCGCGTGAAAGCACCGCCTTCTGGATGTTTCCACCGGAGAGGGCGCCGATCGGAGCGCTCATATTCCCCTTGATGCCAAAGCGCTGAATTAGATCGTCGGAGAACTTGGAGATGGAGTCGTTTCGTAACATTCCAAAGCGGAGGAAAGCGTGGTGATCGACAACGATCAGGTTGTCGGAAAGAGAAAGCGCCAAGCTGCTGCCGCGTTGCAGGCGGTCAGCCGGCACATAGGCGAGGCCCATCCGCCGCAGGCGGGCGGGAGAGTGTCCAAGGACCTCCAAGCCCTCGATCAGCACCTGCCCGCTGGGGCGGCCTCGGCTGTTCATCCCAGTGAGAACATCTTCCAGCTCGCCGAGTCCGTTCCCGGCCACTCCGGCGATGCCCAATACCTCTCCCGCCCGCACCTGCAGGTTGATCCCGGCCAGCAGTGGGCGTGGGAAGGTAGGATCGATCAGGCTCAGGTCTCTGATTTCGAGTACGGGAAGGCCTGGGTCTTTGGTGTGCTTTTCCACCTGCAGCAACACTTCCTTGCCCACCATTAGGCGGGCCAAGGTGGCCTTGTCCAGGTTGGCGGAAGGTCGGCTGTCCACCACCTGACCCTCGCGCATGACGGTAACCCGATCGGAGATCTGGCCGACCTCCTCCAGCTTGTGGGTGATGATGACGATGGTGTACCCCATCGCTTTCAACTGACGAAGGATCCGGAAAAAGACCTTGATCTCCTGTTCAGTCAGGAGTGAGGTGGGTTCATCCAGAACGAGGATGGTGGAGCCTCGATACAATACTTTCAGGATCTCCACTCGCTGCTTCTGGCCGACGGTCAGTGTACCCACCAGGACATTGGGGTCCATCTCGAAGCCGTAGTCCTCGGAAAGCGCTTTGACCATCCGCTTGGCCTTGGCTCGATCGTAGAAGACCCCTCCCCGCAGGGGCTCTTTACCGAGCACGATGTTGTCGGCCACTGAGAAATTCTCCACCAGGCAAAACCGCTGGTGAACCATGCCGATCCCAAGCCGGTCGGCGTCGCGGGCAGAGCGGATGCGCACGGACCGGCCGGCGACCTTGATGGCGCCCTGATCGGCTCGTTCCAGACCGCAGAGGATCTTCATCAGCGTCGTCTTACCGGCGCCGTTCTCTCCCACCAGGGCGTGAATCTCTCCTTTCTGCAAATTGAAGTGCACATTCCTGTTCGCAGTGACATTGTTGTCCGGGTAGACCTTGGAGATACCGACCATCTCCACCAGGACATTCGGGTTGGAAGTTACGTCTGCCTGTGTCGTCAATTCCATCGGTTCCTTCTCTGCAGCGGTTTCGCTTTATCGCTGGTAAAAATGGCCTGGTCGGGAGATCCCAACCAGGCCATTCTATATCGTATCAGGACACCCTGCCGCGGGCTGTCAAGTTGCCGCGGGCTGTCTGCTCCAAAGGGCGGGCTCCGTGTCTGCCCTAGCTCCCTTTGGCGGCTTTATCGAGCTTATCCAGGATAGCCTGTGGAACAGCGAGAGGCAATTTGCCGGAGATGACTTTCTCGTAGACTTCAGCGAATTTTTTCTGAACGTCAGCGGGCACGAAGTTGACATACCCCGGCGCCAATAGCGGAACGGAGATATAGCCTTGCTCCGCGCCGACAATGAGTGGTTTTCCCCAGGAGACAGTCCCATCCAGTAGGTTCTTCAGCTCGAGGGTTACCAAGTCTTCGTTGGAGCTGCCGACTGACCCGATGACGGTACCGGGCGCTTTGTCGAACCCGACCGTGTCGAACCAGATCATATATGCGTTGCGGCTTACAGCGGCGCTGACCACTCCCGCGTTACCACTGCCGGCGATGGCGCCGAGACAGTCAACGCCCTCATCGATGAGGCTATTGGCCAGGGATTCAGCCTTCTTGGCGTCGAACCAGTTGCCCAGCATCGCAGTTTTCAACTCAAAAGCTGGGTCGACAGCCTTCGCACCAGCCTCGATTCCGGGGATAATCAGGTCATCCATCATGGTGTAATGCTGACCGTAGATGAGACCGATCTTCTTGTCTGGATTGGCGCCGGGCAGCGTGCTAGTCGAGACGAGGGCCATCATGTATCCGTAGAGATAGCCTTGTTGATACTTGTTGAGGAATGCGGTGAAAATCCTGTCATTGCCGGTAACATAGGAATCGTTAACCAAGAATTTCACGTTCGGCGCCGTCTGGGTTACTTTCACTACCAGCGGACCCAAGGCTTCGTTGGAAGTGTAGATCACGTCAAACTTGCCTGAAGCGGCGAAAGATGTGAGCTGTTCCAGCCATTTGGATTGATCGAAACCGGCCTCGAAAACCTCCACGGTCAAGCGCTTGTCGCGCAAGGCGGCTCTCTGCGCGCCGTTGGCCAGCGCATCATAGGGCGGGCTGTCCCCTAGGCGGCCGGGGATGAAGACGCCCAGGCGTACACTGGTCGGTGCGGGGGAGGTTGGCGAGGGAGATGGGGTGGCGCTAACGGTTGCAGTCGGTGTCGGGGTGGGGGTCGGCGTAGGCGTGCTGCTTGCGCAGCCGAAGCTGGAGAGTAAAAGAACCACCGCCAAGAAAACCAAAATGGGTCTGTTTAGTTTCATTTCAAGAATTACCTCCTAGTTGATCTGCCTTGCTGATTATTTGCCTACAATCTCTAAGCGATGCCGCGTTTCACCTCCTTCAGCGGAGGGCATTTACTTCCTTTTCACCAAACGATTTAAAATGGTTTCTACATCTGTTTCGATCTGTTTTTACAACAGCTCCTATTACAATTATCTTGATTGAAATGGTCTTTTGTCAAGCGAAAATGAGCAAGGCAGTGGGTTCGTAGATGGGTACTTGATTTGCTCGTCCATGCAGTCACCACAGCCCTCAGCAATTCACTATTGTCCGATTTCCAGCAGAAAATGATTTGGCCTGGAGCGTTTGCTCCAGGCCAAATTCGCGTCAGTTTTCGGGGATCTCTCAGTTGCCCTTCGCCGCGGCGTTGATCTTGTCCAAGACCACCTGGGGGATTGGCAAAGCTTTGCTGCCACTGATCACTTTGTTGTACTCGTTCTCGTACTGCAGTCGGGTCGACTCCGGCACGGTCATCCATGCCGGGGCTTTGAGCGGGGAGGAGACGTAGCCTCTCTCCGCACCGAAGACCTCCGAGGCGCCCCATTTGACGGTTCCCGCCAACAGTTCATCCAGGTCATTGGTGACCATGTCGCCGATCTGTGACTCCACCGAGCCGACGATCACTCCCGGAGCCTTGTCGAAGTTGGCTGAGTCGTAGGTCACCACATAGATATTTTTCGTCTTGCAGGCGTTGAGCACGCCAGCCAGACCGCTGCCGCAGACCGACCCCATCACATCGACGCCCTCATCGATGAGCGTGTTGGTCAGAGCTTCCGCCTTGGTTGCGTCATACCAGTTGCCCAACATCACGGTCTTCACTTCGAAAGCCGGATCCACGGCCTTCGCTCCAGCCTCGATGCCGGGGATGATCAGGTCGTCCATGGTGGTGTAGTGCTGTCCGTAGATGAAACCGATCTTCTTCTCCGGGTTGACGCCGGGAAGGGTGCTTGTAGAGACCAAAGCCATCATGTAACCGTAGAGGTAGGACTGTTGGTACTTGTTAGTGAAAGAGCAGTAGATGCGGTCGTTACCCATCACCCAGGAGTCATTGACGATGAATTTGACATTGGGAACCTGCTTAGCTACCGCAGCTACCATCGGGCCCATCGACTCGTTGGAGGTATAGATCACGTCGTAGTTGCCGGAGGCGGCCATCGAGGTCAGTTGTTCGGTCCACTTAGACTGGTCGAAGCCGGCCTCGAAAACAGTGACGGTGAGACGTTTGTCGCGCATCGCCGTGCGCAAGGCGGTGTCCGCCAGCTTGTCGTAATCCGGGCTGTCTCCCAAGCGACCTGGGATGAAGACACCAAGACGCACGCTGCTGGGGGGTGGTGGTGTGGTAGGCGTCGGGGATGGAGAGGGAGAGGCTGTCTGCGTCGGGCTGGGAGTAGGTGTGGGGGTCGGGGCGCTCGGCTGCGCACAGCCCACGGCCGTGAGCAACAGGATGCCGGAAATCAGTAGAACCAACGTTTTATTCCAGTTCAAATGTACTCCTCCTTGGGATTCAACAATTTTGACACTTGCCGAAGCTATTCTATCCTTCTCACGCGCGTCCGTCTTCCTCGCCATACCTCCTTTCCGGTTGAAAAAATAGCTCGCGTTTTCCCTATTATAGGAGATCGGCAAAGTTGTGAAATGGGCATTCTGTGCAATTCCTTAGGATGATGAAAAAATCTTTAACGGAAAGCACCCTGCCGGGGGCTATCTTCTTAGCCCCCGGCAACTTGACAGCCCCCGGCAGGGAGTCCTTTAATGCTCATCGCTCCCTCAGAGGATAATAACCTTGACATCCGCCTGGTGGAAGGTTATTTTGCAAATGATTTACATAAAGTGGAAATGAACAAAGGCAATCCTTTTCTCAGAAGGAGGCGCGGCATGGATCTGTCAGTTCAATTCAAGGGCCTCACCTTGAAGAACCCCCTGCTCGTTTCAGCAGGAGAGCACGGCCGAAACGGGGACGCCATCTGCCGGATTGCCGACTTCGGGCCGGCCGCTATCACCACCAAGACCATCACCCGCTGGGCTCTCCCCGATCCTCACCCTTGTTACGCTACCATCCGCAACGGCTTCCTCAATTGCATGATGGGGGCGGTTCTCTCCTCCCAGCAATGGTTCATGGAGGAATTCCCCAAGGTCAAGGCGGCAGGCATCCCCCTCATCGCCAACCTGGCTGGCGCCACCCCCGAGGAGACGGCTCAGTTGGCGCAGGAGGCGGTCGCGGCCGGTGCCGACATCATCGAGCTGCCTACCCACTGTCCGCACCTGGCTGAGAATCTGGAGGCGCAATTCCCCGGGATGAAGCTTCCCCTTCCCGAAATCAGTAATCCAAAACCTCTCTACGAGACCGTAAAAGCCGTTCGACAAGCCGTTTCAGCGCCGATCATCGTCAAGCTCTCCCCCACTTTTCACCTCAACACCCTGGAGTGGGTCAAAGCAGGGATCGATGGGGGGATGGATGCCGTGGAGGTGGCGGATGCCCTGGGGCCGGTGATGCTCATCGATATAGAAACGGGACAACCAAAACTGGGCGGTCCGCGAGGTTTCGGCGGGCTCTCCGGAGGGGCTTTGAAACCGCTCACGCTGCGAATGGTCTTCGAGATCGCCCAGAATTTCTCGATCCCGGTGATCGGCTGCGGCGGGGTCTCCACCTGGCAGGACGCGGTGGAGTATCTGATGGCGGGCGCCACGATGGTGGCGGCCTGCTCAGCAGGGCACCAGAAGGGGCCCGGCGCCTACCGTGCGATCCTCGACGGGTTGGCAGCGTACCTCGAGAAAAGAGAGCTGACGCTGTCCGACATCCAGGGTTTGGCTTTGCGCAGGGTGGAAGAACGAAAGAGCAAGGGTTGGCAAGAGATCACCCAACCGATCCCGCCCACCGTGATCGTCGAGAAGTGCACGGCCTGCAAATTGTGCCAGCCGGCCTGCATCTACGAGGCGATGAAGGTGGAAGAGACCGCTGTCATCGACCCAGCCAAGTGCTACGGCTGCAACCTTTGCGTCGACATCTGCCCGCAGAGAGCCATCGAGTCGTCCTATTACAAGGAAGCTTAGCGCCTCACCCCCCCCGACCTTGAAGGCGGGGGAAAAGCATACGAAAGAAGGAGTGAACCTGCACATGAGATACCGCGTTGGCATCGACATCGGGGGGACCTTCACCGATGGCGTCGTCATCGACTCGGAGGGCCGCATCCAGATCTTCAAGGATCCCTCCACGCCGTCGGATCCCTCGATTGGCCTGATCAATACGCTGAAAAAGGCAGCTCGCTTCTACGCTGAGGAGTTTTCCCAGTTCCTCGGTCATATCGATATGTTGGTGCATGGCACCACTGTCGCCACCAACACAATGCTCCAATACAAGGGCGTAAAAACTGCCTTGATCGCCACAAAAGGCTTCCGTGATGCCCTGGAGATGCGTCGAGCGCACAAAGAGGATATCTGGAACCTTTCTTTGCCTCTTCCGCCGATGATCATTCCCCGCGCTTTGCGTTTCGGCGTGAGCGAGCGCTTGAACTACAAGGGAGAGATCATCACTCCCCTCGACGAGGAGGAAGTTCGCCAAGTGGCTCGTTGCTTAAAAGCGCAGGGGGTTCTGGCAGTCGCTGTATGCACCCTCTTCTCTTTCACCAACGATGTCCATGAGAAACGCATCAAACAGTTGGTCCTGGAGGAATTCCCGGAGGCCTTTGTCAGCATCTCCAGTGAGATCGGGAAACAGATCCGCGAGTACGAGCGCACATCCACCGTAGCCGTTAACGCTTATATCAGCCCCTCGCTCTCGAGATACCTAAAGAATTTACAGACGGTACTGAAGCGCGAGGGCTTGCCCCGCGACTTTCTGGTCACCCAGAGCAACGGGGGCGTGATGAGCGCCAGCTTCGGGGCGGAACACGGCGTGATGGCTCTCCTCTCCGGACCGTCCGCTGGGGCGGTGGGCGGCAAGTACTTCGCCGAGATCCTCGGCTACCCCAACCTGATCGTCTGCGACATGGGGGGCACCAGCTTCGATGTGACCCTGATCAAGGACGGAGAGTACACCATGACCATGGAGAGCGAGGTCGCCCGCTACCGGGTCGGCATCCCCGCCATCGATATCCACACCATCGGGGCGGGGGGCGGCAGCCTCTCTCATATCGATGAGGGCGGCATGTTGAGGGTGGGACCCCTTTCCGCCGGCGCCGTGCCCGGGCCGGTCTGCTACAAGCGGGGCGGCGCGCAACCAGCCACCACTGATGCCAACCTGGTCCTCGGTTACCTCAATCCCGACTACTTCCTGGGCGGGGAGTTCCCGCTCGATGTAGAGGGCTGCTGGCAGACGATGGAGGATCGAATCGGAAAACCGCTGGGAATCGACGCCACCCAAGCCGCCTTCAGCATCTACCAGGTGGTCAACAGCGGCATGGCCGACGCCCTGCGCGTGGTCAGCGTGCAGCGCGGCCACGATCCTCGCGAGTTCATCCTGGTCGCCGCCGGTGGGGCGGGACCGATCCACGCCTCGCGCCTCGCCCAGGAGGTAGGCATCCCCAAGGTCATCGTCCCCCGCGCCGCTTCTGTCTTCTGCGCCTTGGGGATGTTGGAATCCGACCTCAAGCATGATTACGTGCGAACCTACTGGACGCACTTCGACCAGGTCGACCCGGAATTCCTGGAAACCACCTTCCGCGCCATGGAAGAGGAGGGGATGGCCACCTTGGCCGAGGAAGGGGCGCCTCTAGCGATGGTGGAAGTGGAACGCTGCCTGGACATGCGCTACATCGGTCAGCACCACGAGGTCACCGTGCGCCTGCCCAAGGGACGGATCGAGGCCGGCAAAATGCAAGAGATGGCCACCGCCTTTCATTCCACGCACGAGCGGCTCTACACTTATTGCGAGGTGGACAAGCCAATAGAAACCATCAACATCCGCGTGACCATTATCGGCCGCGTCCCCAAGACCCCCCTGGCCAAAGAGGCGCCGGCGCAAAGCCCGGCCGAAGAGGCCATCAAGGGAAGTCGCCAGGTCTTCTTTGCGGAGTACCGAGGCCGTGTCGCGACGCCGCTCTATGACGCCGCCAAACTGCAGCCGGGACACAGTTTCAGCGGGCCGGCCATCATCGAGGCGGTGACCACCTCGATCGTGGTCTGCCCCGGCGACCAGGCGCTCGTAGACGACTATGGCAACGTCATTCTGGAGGTGAAGGTAAATGGCTGACCTACGCCAGGGAGAATCAGCAGGACGCTCTTTCGAGGGGGTTTCCGACCCCGTTACCGTCTCGGTGGTCTTCCACCGCCTGCTTACTATCAACAAAGAGATGGGCATCACCATGACCCGAACGTCCCGCTCCCCAATCTTCGCCGAGGTGCATGACTTCTCCTGCGCCATCTGCGACTGGGTTCCGCGCATCGTCGCCCAAATCGACGGGGTGCCATCGCACACGGCCTCCTCGATGATCGCCGCCAAAGCAGTGCGGGACCGCTTCGGAGGGGACATCCACCCCGGCGATGTCTTCATCATCAACGATGCCTACTCCGGGGGGACCCACCTCGCCGATGTGACGATCATCAAGCCCGTCTTCTACCAAGACGAACTGCTCTTCATGGCCATCAACCGGGCGCACCACCTCGATGTCGGCGGCCTCACCCCGGGCAGCTACAGCCCCCTAGCCACCGAGATCTTCCAGGAAGGGATCCGCATCCCGCCCCTGCGCATCTACCACGACGGCAAGCCGATCATGGATGTGATCGAGACTCTCTGCCTGAACACGCGCATGCCTGACCTGTTCTGGTCGGACATCAAGGCCCAAGTGGCCTCCTGCTCGGTGGCGGAGAAAGGTTTGACCGAATTGACCGACAAGTATGGGCCGCCTCGCCTGAAAGTGATCCTGGAGGACATCCAACGCTACGCCGAAAAACGCATGCGCCAGGAGATCAAGAAGATCCCAGATGGCATCTATGAGGGGACCGCCTATTTGGACGGGGACGGATTCAGTGCTACACAGGTCAAGGTGCAAGTGCAATTCGAGATTAAGGGCGAAGAGATGTTCGTCAACTTCGACGGAACCGACCCCCAAACCACCGGCTTCATCAACAGTCCTTTCGCCAACTCGGCCACCTCTGTCTACGTCTCCGTACTGACCACCGTCAGCCAGGAGGTGCCCCACAACGAGGGCGCCTACCAGCCGATCCACATCACCGCCCCTCTTGGCAGCCTGGTTAATCCCCTGCCCCCCGCTCCGGTGGCCAGCTCTACCCTGGATACGGCTTGCGCGATCCTGGAGGCCTGCTTCATGGCCCTCTCCAAGGCCATGCCGAACCGCGTCCCAGCCGGTTGGAGCCGGTGGTGCGGCCCTTCCATCTCTGGTATTGACCCCAGAAGCGGTGAATTCTACGTGCAATATGCCTTCTGCGGGATGGGCGGGGGCGGGGCACTACCCTTCATGGACGGGCTTAGCTACATCGGGGACGGAATCGACCTGGGTGGCCTGACCGCTCCCAACATCGAGTCGAACGAGTTGGAGTACCCGCACATCACCGCCTTCCACGAGTTTCTTCCAGATTCCGGGGGCGCCGGAAAGTACCGCGGCGGGATGGGTGTGCGCTATCGCATCCAATTCCTGGGAGAGGAAGCGCCCACCTTCGTCATGTTTGGCGATGGCAAGGTGAACCCTCCCTACGGCCTTTTCGGAGGAAAAACCGGCAGCCTGAACCGCCCGATGCTCAACGACGGCCTTCCCGAGGAGCGGGAATTGCCGGCCAAAGGGATCGTCGAACTGAAGCCGGGAGACTTCTACAGCGTCTATTCCTCGGGCGGGGGAGGCTGGGGAAACCCGCTGGAGCGCGATCCTGTCAAAGTGCGTGAGGATGTATTGAACGGTCTGGTATCCCTGGAAAGCGCTCAAAACGACTACGGTGTTGTCTTCCAAACCTGCCCTCGAGCAACGCTGTGGGACAATCTGGAGCTTGACCTGGAAGCGACGTCGAACTATAGAAGCGCAGCATTGAAAGGAGCAGAAAGATGAAGATTGCTGTATTGGGAGCAGGAAACGGAGGTTTCGGGTGCGCCGCTGACCTTACCCTCAGGGGCCATCAGGTTAACCTCTATGCGCGGCCCGAATCAGACCACAAGCTGGATGGGATCCGAGAGAAAGGATACCTCGAACTCTACTTCATGGATGAGCCCGAGAAGCTGCACAAGGCGACCTTGAACCTGGTCACCTCGGACATCGCCCAAGCAGTGGAAGGTGCAGATTTGATCCTCAATCCCGTCCCTGCTTACGGTTATGAGCAATTCGCCCGCCTGGCGGCTCCCTATTTGAAGAAGGGCCAAGTTATCATCACGCTCGGCAAGGGTGGCGGGGCGCTGATCTGGGCAAAAGTTTTACTTGACAGCCAGCGGCAGCGAGAGACTAGCAATGAGGAAGATGTCTACTTCGGAGAGATCAACACCCTCACCTACGGAGCCTCGAAGATGGGGCCGGCCTTGGTGCGCATCGAGTCCTACGTCTACGAAGTGATCACCGGCGCCTTTCCCGGGAAACACCTGAAAAAAGTGGTGGACACGCTGAAGGCGGCCTACCCGATGGCCAATATTCGACCGGCCAAGAACGTCCTCGAGTGCATCCTGGTCGATTACAATGCCATCACCCACACTGGACCGATGGTCTGCAACGCTGGACGGATCGACTCCGGCTTCCACAAAGAGGAGTTCCATCTCTTCGACAAGTGGGCCAGCCCTCCCGCTGTGGTGCGGGTCACTGAAGCGGTGGACCGCGAGCGAATGGCGCTTGGGGAAGCGCTTGGCATCAAAGCCTACACGCTGGAGGAAGAGATCAACCATGTCAAATGGAACCCCAAGGGAAAGGAAGGCGCCGGCGTCCTGCCTCTCTTCGAGGCGATCCACACCGAAATTCTGGAAGTCTGCGAAGGCCCCTACAGCCTGAAAGCCCGCCAACTGACTGAAGACGTTCCCTGGGGACTGGTCACCTATTCCTCGCTGGGAAAGATGTTGGGGGTGCCCACGCCGGTGAGCGATGCGCTGACGGTGATGACCTGCACCCTCAACGCCACCGACTATTGGAAGGAAGGCCGCACTGTCGAGATGCTGGGGTTGGATCCCCATTGGAGCCTCGAGCAGTTGCAGTCCTATCTCTACGAAGGCACTGTCGCCTAAGGAGGCGCAAAAAGCGAAGTCCAGGGAATCATTGCATTGACCTACGGTCGACTCCGCATTCCTATAAAAAAGAAGGGGTACGAACACACATGACAGACGCAAGCGGCGCTTTGCAAGTACGTGATAGCCCCCGGCAGGGTGTCAGTTGAGGGGAAGCTCACCTTCTGGGAGAACTTCATCTACGGCTTGCAAGCCCCCGGCAACTTGATAGGACTCCCTGCCGGGGGCTTGTCTAGCTTGATCGGGATGGCATCGATCGTCGCACCGATGATCTCGCCATAACCACCTCATCACGCATCAGTACTGTCGTCTTCTCGGGCGGCCACACCGGCCGCCCGAGGTTCGCACCTCGACCCTAGAAAGAGAGTCGACTTGAAATGAATCATGGAATTGAACATCTTTTTAACGCCCGCTCTGTGGCCGTGGTCGGCGCCTCGGCGAACCCCGGCAAACGGGGGCGCATCATCCTTAAGAACCTCATTGAGGGAGGATTCACGGGGGGCATCTACCCGGTTAACCCGGGCGCCGAGGAGATTCTCGGAAAAAAATCCTACCCAAGCCTGGGAGCCATCCCAGAGCCTGTCGACCTGATCGTCGTCTGCATCCCTGCTGCTGGTGTTCCCGCCTTGATTCGCGAAGCCGGGCGCCATGAGGTGAAAGGCGCCGTCGTCATCTCGGGCGGTTTTCGTGAGGTAGGCAATCTGCAGTTGGAGGGGGAATTGTACCGGGCCGGTCAGGAGAGCGGGGTCCGCATCGTCGGACCCAATTGTCAGGGGATCAATTACACGCCCAACCACCTCTGCGCTTCCTGGCCGTTGATTCG
>CAYXFH010000017.1:0-14710 GCA_964464245.1 uncultured bacterium | reverse complement strand
ATCGCCAACCCGTGGACCATTTTGATGGGAGCGGCCGCGCAACTGGGGGTTTTCGTGGCCATGCTTTTCGCTCAACTGCTCGGTTTCTCCATCATGGAAGCCGCTTCCATCGGCATCATCGGCGGGGCTGATGGACCAACCCCCATCTATACAGCCGTTGCTCTTGCGCCTCATCTCCTGGGAACCGTGGCATTGGCTGCCTACACTTATATGTCGCTGGTGCCTATTATCCAACCCCCGATCATGCGCTTGCTCACCACCAAGAAGGAACGTTCCGTGGTGATGGCGCAGTTGAGGCCCGTTTCACGGGTGGAAAAAGTGCTCTTTCCGATCGTCGTGACGATTGTCGTCAGCCTGATTTTCCCTGCCGTCGGCCCGCTGATCGGCATGTTTATGCTGGGCAACATCCTCAAGGAATCCGGGGTGGTCGACCGTTTGGCTAATACCGCTGCAAACGATTTGATCAACATTGTCACCATTTTCCTCGCCACCAGTGTCGGTGCGACCATGCAGGGCGACACCTTCATTACTACCAAGACCCTGGGCATCGTTCTTCTTGGTCTCATCGCCTTTGCCTTCAGTACAGCCGGCGGTGTCTTGCTGGGAAAACTCTTCTATGTAGTAACGCGAGGCAAAGTGAACCCCTTGATCGGGTCGGCAGGTGTTTCCGCTGTTCCGATGGCAGCGAGGGTCTCCCAGCGTGAGGGCCAGCGGGAAAACCCGGGTAATTTCCTGCTCATGCACGCCATGGGTCCCAATGTGGCCGGCGTCATCGGCACGGCCGTGGCTGCTGGCGTGTTTTTAGCGTTATTGGGTCGATAAATACTCGGTTCGCAACCCTTAAGGAATCATCCATCAACAGTAGTAGAGTTAATTGATGGTGCGGGGTTTACGTTGCAAGAAGAGTTGTCCGTTAGGAAGGCAAACCAATGCGAACTGCATCAAGCCTTCCTAGCTGGACGCTCGCTTGAACGAAGTAGCTGTGTACCCTGGCAACGTGTTAAAAATCGAGGAAAAGTCAAGAGTGTTAGTTCTTCCGAAGAAGACTTGCTACCAGAACAGTTCTGAGATTTCTTCCCGTGGGAGTCTCGAGCGCTTTCCACCGCTGCTTTCATCTGGAACCATGCGCTCCAACAGGCGCATAGAGGAATAACCGAGCATGCATGAATCGCTAAGCGTACCCTTGTGGGCTTCAATCCCCTTCCTCCTGATGCTTCTGGCCATTGCCCTGGGTCCTTTGTTCAAGCCGCACTGGTGGGAGAAGAACTACCCCTGGGTGGCCCTGGCCCTGGGGGCTGTGGTGATCCTGCTCTACCTCTTCTATTTCCGCACCCTGGAACCGCTGGGGGAGGTGGCCTTGGACTACTTCGCCTTCATCTGCCTGATCGGCTCTCTCTTTGTCGTTACAGGAGGGATCCTGATCCGCATCGAGGGGGTAGCCACCCCCTTCCTCAATACGGCCATTCTCCTCGTAGGAGCCATCATCTCCAACGTCATCGGCACCACCGGCGCCTCGATGCTGCTGATCCGCCCCTTCCTGCGTTTGAACAAGGGGAGACTCTCTCCCTACCTGGTGGTCTTCTTCATCTTCCTGGTCTCCAACATCGGCGGCGCCTTGACCCCCATCGGCGACCCGCCCCTCTTCCTGGGCTTCCTCAAAGGAGTGCCCTTCTTCTGGTTGATCCCCCGGGTGTGGTTGATCTGGCTCTTCACCATCGCCCTCGTCCTGGCCGTCTTCTACTTCTTCGATGTGCGCAACCGTCGCGGCCTGGACGCCGAGCCGGCCTTCGCCGGCCCCTTCCGGGTGCGGGCTTTCGGCCTCTACAACCTGGCTTTCCTGGCCGGGATCATTTTGGCCGTGCTCTTCCTGCCCACTCCCTGGCGCGAGCTGGCCAGCATCGCCTGCGCCCTCGCCTCTTTCCTCGTCACCCGTCCTTCTATGATCCACGAAGACAACGCCTTCACCTTCGGCCCGATCCGCGAGGTGGCCATCCTCTTCGCCGGCATCTTCATCACCATGCTTCCCGCTCTGGCCTGGCTGCGCGGCAACGCTCCAACTCTCGGTCTGAGCGCGCCCGGCCAATTCTACTGGGCCTCCGGGGCCCTCTCCTCTTTCCTGGATAACGCTCCTACCTACCTCTCCTTCCTCAATACGGCTATCGGCTACACCGGCCTGGACGTGGCGGCCATGCTGCAACAGGCGCCCCAGTTCATCGTGGCCATCTCTCTCGCTGCGGTCTTCTTCGGCGCTACCACCTACATCGGCAACGGACCCAATTTCATGGTCAAGTCGATCTCCGAGACGGCCGGGGTGAAATGCCCCTCCTTCCTTGGCTATATGGCGCGCTTCTCCATCCCCATCCTGATCCCTATCTTCGCCTTGGTCTGGTTGCTCTTCTTGCGGTTGTGAAGCAGTGATCTAGTGGATAAGTGGTTAAGTGGTCAAGTAAGAAAGACGACGTTCGGACAGAATGTGAAAGGGCGATAAGAGGGCAGGCTAAGAGATGGCTGGTTTAGAGATACGATTCATCAACCATCGCAAGAGATAGATGCAGATGCCGATCAAGACCAGAGCCAAGAGGACTTTCCCCATCCCTTGAAGGAGGATTTGCACTCCTACCCAGACGCTTGAGATGTTTCCGAAACGCAGGGCCAAATCCAACAGCACGCCCCCAGCCAACACGGAACCGATTTGGCCGGAGACATTGGCGCTGGCGGCAGGCATCATCAAGTAGTTATGGCGGTCTTCCTTCTGTCCCATGATGTGCACCAGGCGGGCGGACATCGGGAATGAGGAGAGCCCGGCCGCCCCGATCAAGGGGTTGACCTTCAAGCCGGCCGCATGCAACCCCTTTCCCACCAGAATACCGATGGCAGTGGAAAGAGCGAAGGCCAACAAGCCGAGGGCGAAAATCAGCAAGGTGTCGGCCCTCAGAAAAATCTCCGCTTTCATTGTGGATCCGACGGCGATACCCAAGAGCAGTGTGACCAGGCCGGCCAAAGTTTCTTTGGCTGTCTTGGCCAACATCTCTGTAACGCCGGAGGTAGCAAGGATATTTCCAAACATCAAGGAGCCGATCAGTGGAATGCTCATCGGGCTCAAGCAACTGGTCAAGATCACGATCATGTATGGGAAGGTTTTTATCATCCCATCATTGATCTTCACGGCACTGATCTCCATGCGCACCATTCGCTCCTTCTTGGTTGTCAGAAGGCGCATGATGGGAGGCTGGATGATCGGAACGAGAGCCATGTAGGAATAAGCAGCAAGTGTTACCACGCCCAATATCTGTGGCGCCAATAAGGAGGTGACGACGATCGATGTTGGGCCATCGGCGCTGCCGATGACACCGATGGATGCGGCTTCGAAGAGGCTAAAGCCCAAGAGCAAGGCGACGATCATGCTGCCGAAGATTCCGATCTGGCCGACTGCCCCAAAGATGATCAACCAAGGCTTTTCCAAGAGCGGCCGGAAATCCATCATTGCGCCGATGGAGATGAAAATGAGGAGGGGGAAAAACTCGTTAGCCACGCCGTACTGGAAGAGAAGACCGAGGAATGAGCCCGTCTCAGCAAGGGGGGAGAGCGGAAGGTTGACCAGCAGGATGCCGATTCCGATCGGCAGAAGGAGGAGAGGTTCGTATTTTTGACGGACGGCGAGGTAAGTGAGCATTAGACCTAGTAGGATCATCACCGCTTGCTTGAGCGTTGGGAGGTAGATGAAGTTTTCCATATCGTGATCCTTTCTGAACCCGCGGATTGGTTTATTTCACGAATGGCGTTAGTATAGCGAATCTGAAGATCGCATGTAGCCAAACCATCCTCGAGCATCGTTTGAAGGGATGCGAGTAACTTGCTAGAGCCCCCATCTTCTCAACAATGGACCGGAGGCCTTAGAATGACAATGGAATCAGGATTCCAGGCGAAACAGAGGAGAAAATGACGCTTGATTAGACCGTTCAAATACAACAAACCACGTTTCTTGAAGGAAGCGCTGGAAGCCTTGGAAAAGGAGAATGCCCGAGCTCTGGCTGGTGGAAGCGATCTTTTAGTGGAGATGCGGGAAGGGAAGAGCCAGCCAGAGTATATTGTTGATGTGAAAGCCATTCCTGAGTTAAGTTGTTTCTCGATTGGTAAGGATGGGATCATTATCGGGGGGCAGCTAACCCTCAATGAACTGTTGGAATCCAAGGAACTTAGTCAAACGTGCCCTATCTTGGGTGACGCAGCCAGGACTGTAGCCACGCCGCAAGTGCGCAACCGGGCCACCCTGGTGGGAAATCTATGTACCGCCTCCCCAGCGGCGGATATGGCGCCTCCACTTTACGTGTTGGATGCCGCTGTGATTGTCGCCTCAAAAGAAGGAGAGCAAAGAATCCCGATCCAGCAGTTCTTCCAAGGGCCAAAAAAGAACTGCCTGCATCCTGGCCAACTGGTTCTGCGGGTGGAGATCCCACCCTGTTCCCCTGGGCGAGGCGTGTTTATCAAGAAATCTCGCGTGCGAGGACATGACCTGGCAACCATCAACCTGGCGGGCTGGGCAAATCCTCAAGCCGGCATTCTGCGCATCTGCATCGGAGCTTGTGGTCCCACACCGGTATTGCTGGTGGGCAGCGACGAGCTTTGCAAGCGGGCGGTTAGCCGTGCAGATCTTCTTGATGGATTGGCCTCGCTCGCTCAAGACCAAATTGCCCCAATCGACGATTTGCGGGCCTCTGCTGCGTACCGTCGCAGTATAGTCACTGTCTTCCTAGGTCGAATGGTGCGGATCCTTTTAGGAGAGGAAGGAGGCGCGTCCCGTGCTTCATGAGATCCCACAGGGCGCCCTGCCGAGGGCTGTTTACACGATCAGCGTTGAAGTAAACGGGAAAACATACACCGAGGAGGCGCCGGCTCAGATGACTTTGCTGCAATTCCTGCGCGAACGGCTATTTCTGACCGGAGCCAAGGAGGGTTGCGGAGTAGGGGAGTGCGGCGCTTGCACGGTACTCCTCGATGGGCGAGCTGTTGATGCCTGTTTGGTCCTAGCGGTGGAAGCAGACCAGGCCAGTGTCCGCACGGTGGAAGGGGAAGCCAGGGAAGGGGACTTGACTCTCCTCCAGCGCGCCTTCATCGAGCACGGCGCGGTGCAATGCGGCTTCTGCACTTCGGGAATGCTTTTATCGGCACAGAGCTTGTTGGAGAATAACCCTCATCCCAACAGAGAAGAGATCGTAGAAGCCATCTCCGGCAACCTTTGCCGCTGTACCGGCTACGTGCAGATCCTGGAGGCGATTGAAGCGGTCGGAGAGGGGAGGGAGGAGGGCGAATGAGCGCTGATCAGGATTACAAATACATCGGCAAAGGGATCTCCCGCCTGGATGGGCCGGAGAAAGTAACCGGCAGCGCCCTATTCGTACACGACATGACCCTGCCGGGGATGCTCTATGGAAAGACGGTGAAGTCTCCCCACGCTTGCGCGCGCATCGTTTCCATCGATATCAGCGAAGCGGAGAAGTCGCCGGGCGTGCGCGCTGTTATCGTCGGTAGAGAGCTGCCCTACAAGGTCGGCATCTACATGATCGACAAAGACATCCTGGCCAAAGAGGTAGCCCGCTACCAAGGAGAGTCGGTGGTGGCAATCGCCGCACAGAGCGAGTTGGCCGCCGAGGAGGCTTGTGCCAAGGTGAAGATCGTGTGGGAGGAGTTGCCTGCTGTACTCGACCCGCGCGAAGGATTGTCTCCGGCAGCCCCCTTGGTTCACCCAGAGTTAGCGAGCTATAGCTACATGAAGGGTGTCTTTCAACCTCAACCTGGCACCAACATCTCCCACCACCAGAAGATCCGAAAAGGCGATGCGGAGATCGCTCTTGCCAAAACGGACATAGTATGGGAAGCCAAGTTCTACAACCCACCCGTGCAGCATGTCGCCATGGAGACGCACACTTGCATCGCGCAAGCGTTGCCCGACTCCCATGCTTTGATCTGGACTTCTGCTCAGTCTCCTTTTACCGTGCGCAACCTCTTCTCAGCCTGCTTCGGCATCCCTCATCAAAATATCCGCGTCCATGTTCCCTACGTGGGAGGCGGTTTCGGCGGAAAAGCCGGCATCCACCTAGAGCCGTTGGCATACCTCCTATCCCAAAAAGCGGGAGGGCGTCCAGTTAAACTGACCATGACCCGCGAAGAGGAGTTTGGCGCCATACCTTCCCGCCAAGGTCTTTACAGCCAGTTCACCACTAGCGCCACGCGCGAAGGGAAGATCATCTCTTTGGTCGCAATGTACATTTGGGACGCCGGCGCCTATGCGGACTATGGGGTAAATGTTGGGCGAGCGGCCTCCTATTCGGGAGCTGGCCCCTACGAAATACCAAACTGCCAGATCGATTCTTTGGTGGTCTATACCAACAAGGTGTTCGGCACAGCTTATCGCGGCTTCGGCCATTTGGAAGCGCTCTGGGGAATCGAGCGAAACATGGACATCGGCGCTCGCCAGCTTGGCTTGGACCCAGTGGAGTTCCGCCGGCGCAATGTGTTGCGTCCTGGATCAAAAACGATTACAGGGGAGACAGTAACCGAGCACACCGGCCGTGTCGACCTTTGCTTAGAGAAAGTTGCCGAGGAAATCGGCTGGAATGGGATTCAGACGGAGGAGGAGAGGGCACAAGCGATGGCCGGCGGCAAGTTGCGGGGAAAGGGAGTGGCTTTGCTGCACAAAGCCCCGGCGATGCCTGTCTTCACTTCCAGCGCCGCCCTGCTGAAGTTCAACGAGAATGGCTCGGTGGACCTCCTCACCTCGATCATCGACTACGGCCAAGGAACCTACACCGCTCTTGCTCAAACTGCAGCAGAGGAGTTGAAGATGCCCATCGAGCGGATTCACGTTCCCTGGGAAAGTGACACCGCTATAACTCCTTATGACTGGCAGACAGTCGCCAGCCGCGGCGCTTTCATGGGCTGCAAGGCAGTGATTGCAGCGGCCCGTGACGCGTTGCAGCAGATCAAGGAAACTGCCAGTCAGGTGTTGCGGGCGCCGGTGGAAGAGCTGGTCTGCCGGGACGAGGTAGTTTTCGTCGCCCATCGCCCAGAAGAATGCCTTTCCTACCGAGAGGTAGTGATGGGGTACAGCTACCCCAACGGGAACTCCATCGGTGGACCGGTGATCGGCCGAGGCCACTACATCGCCCAGGGGCTGACCCATCTTGACTTGGAAACAGGGCAGGGTTTGCCCGCTCTGGATTGGACCTACGGCGCCCATGGGGCAGAGATCGAGGTGGATCTGGAGACGGGGGAGATCACTGTGCTCAACTTGGCTACCGCCCTTGACGTCGGCCAAGTGCTAAACGCCCAATCACTGCGCGGGCAGATCATCGGTGGCGTGGTGCAAGGGTTGGGGAGCGCCCTCTTGGAGGAGTTCCGCTTCTCACCTCAAGGTCGGCTGCTGAATGCCGGATTCGTCGATTATAAGATTCCAACCAGTAAAGATCTGCCCAAGAAGATGAGCCAGCACATGATCTTGACTGAACAGTTGGACGGCCCCTACGGCGCACGTGGAGTGGCCGAACACCCGATGATTTCGATACCGGGAGCCATTGGCAATGCGCTCTGCGATGCCCTTGGAATTGATTTCTTTGAGCTCCCCCTGAACGCGGAGCGCGTTTGGCTGGGAATCCAGCGAAAGAGGAGTGTGTCCCATGAACGTATCGGATAGGGGAGGAGGGTGATGCAGCGGCTGATTGTGAAAAAGGACCATTACCGCGACTCAGTGTCACTGATGCAGCTCTCCCTGGAGCTGAAGGAAGCAGCAGGCCTGCAGGAAGCATTCGTAGCGATGGGTACTCCCGCCAACCGAGAGATCCTGGGTGCGATGGGTATTTCTCAAGATGACCTGGAAAGAACTGGACCTAACGATCTGCTGATCGCCTTGGAAGGAGAAGATGACACAGCGATCAAGAAAGCCCTGTTATCCCTGGCTGGCTTGTTAGAGGGAACTCGCGCCCGACCGGAGGGAGGCGAAGCGTATCAACCGCGCACTCTCGAACAAGCCTTGCGCCAACTTCCTCAAGCCAATCTGGCGCTGATCTCCAACCCTGGTCCCTATGCCTCCGGTGAAGCGCGAAGAGCCTTGGAGAAGGGGCTGCACGTGATGATCTTTTCTGACAACGTCCCCTTAGAAGAGGAGATCGCCTTGAAAAAGCTGGCCCAGCAGCGCGGGCTTCTGCTGATGGGGCCGGATTGCGGCACCGCACTGCTCAACGGCAAACCCCTTTGCTTCGCTAATGTTGTTCCATCCGGGGCGATCGGCATCGTCGGCGCCTCCGGCACCGGGATCCAAGAGGTCAGTTGCGCCATCGCCCGCATCGGTGAAGGAGTATCCCAGGCCATCGGAACGGGAGGGCGGGACTTGAGCCGGGAAGTGGGTGGCTTGATGATGGCTCTCGGGATCAAGGCTCTGGCTCAAGATTCGCAGACCCGGGTCATCGTAGTGATCTCAAAACCCCCCGCCTCGGAAGTGGCGGAAAAGATCACCGCCCAGTTGGCCTCCTGTGGAAAACCTAGCGTGGTCTGTTTTATTGGGGAAAAACAGCAATCTAACGAGGGAGCCCTCTGGTTTGCGGACAGTCTCGCTATGGCTGCCTCTATGGCAGTCTCGCTCCTTCGCGGGGAAACACCCGGCCAACTTTTCCATGACGATGAGCTGCTGGACCGGATCACAGTGGAGGAGACCTCCGGCATGAGTGATGAACAGCGCTTCCTGCGCGGGCTCTACACCGGGGGCACCCTGGCTGACGAAGCCATCTGTTTGCTGGAGGAGGGAGTAGGCCCCGTTTATTCCAACATCCATAAAGAGAAGGAATTGCAGTTGTTAGACCCAACTCGCTCGCGGGAGAGCAGTATCATCGATTTGGGAGACGACTTTTTCACCCGAGGAACGCCGCACCCGATGATTGATCCTTCCGGCCGGGCTGCTCGGATCACACAGGAGGCGGAAGACCCCGAGGTAGCTGTGCTGTTGCTGGATTTGGTCTTGGGATATGGTTCGCACCATGATCCAGCCGGGGCGATCTACTCGGCAGTGGTTGGAGCCAAAGAGGCTGTTCGCGACAGAGGCGGGAATTTGGCGGTAATCGCCTCGATCACCGGAACTACCGGTGACCCGCAGGGGCTGCAGCGTCAGCGGGAGACCCTGGAGAGGGCTGGGTGCCGCGTGATGGCTTCCAACTGGGAAGCTGCTGCCTTGGTGGAACGAATCCTGCAACGCCGGGCGGTGCGACCATGAACGTGGTTGACCTTTTCGGACAACCCTTGAAAGTGATCAATATCGGGTTGGAAGCGTTCGCCCGGAACCTTAAGCAGGAGGGCGTGCCGGTGGTCCAGATGGACTGGCGGCCGCCGGTAACTGGGGCGGAGGGAGTAGGGGAGGCGCCCCTGCGCATCGACCGCGAACAAGCCAACCGAGAAGCCGTCGATCGCCTGCTGCGAGGACACCCCATCTTGACCGGTGTATCCACCGCTGGAGAAGCCATCCCCGGGATGCGCCGGGATCTCTTCTTACATGCCGGTCCTCCCATCTCCTGGGAACGGATGTGCGGCCCGATGCGGGGGGCAGTGATCGGTGGAATCCTCTTCGAGAGGTTGGCAGCGAGCGAGGCGGACGCCCAACGGCTGGCTGCCTCTGGGGCAATTACCTTTGAGCCGTGCCACGAGCACGACGCAGTGGGACCGATGGCAGGAATCACCACCTGGAGTATGCCGGTCTGGGTGGTGGAGAATCGCACTTTCGGCAACCGGGCCTACTGCTCATTGAATGAGGGTCTTGGGAAGGTGTTGCGCTACGGCGCATTCGCTCCCCCAGTCATCGAACATTTGCGCTGGATGGCGACCGAGTTGGGGCCGATCTTGGCTTCGACGCTGGAGAGGCGCGGGCCGCTGGACCTACGGGCGCTGATCGCCCAGGCCTTGCAGATGGGTGATGAGGGTCACAATCGAAACCGCGCTGGCACCTCTCTTTTGATCCGCGAATTGGCTCCCGAGCTTGTTCGCCTAAAAGTAAAGCGGAAGAGGTTGTCTGAAGCCCTACGCTTCCTTCATAGCAACGACCATACCTTCCTCAATCTCTCCATGCCTTCGGCCAAGTGCCTGCTGGAGGCGGCAGACGGCGTGGAGGGTAGTTCGATGCTGGTGACGATGGCTCGTAACGGCACAGATTTCGGTATCCGACTGGCCGGCCTTCCCGGACGCTGGTTCACGGCGCCGGCCAACCTGGTGCGTGGGCTCTATTTTCCTGGATACAGCGAATCGGATGCAGCCTTTGACATCGGCGACTCTGCCATCACCGAGACGGCTGGGTTGGGGGGGTTCGCCATGGCGGCTGCCCCCGCCATCGTCCAGTTTGTGGGAGGAACCCCGCAGGATGCTCTGCGCCTGACCCAGGAGATGTATGAGATCACCCTGGCAGAAAGCCAGAGCTGGCAAATCCCTAACCTCGGCTTCCGTGGAACGCCCAGCGGGATCGACCTCTTCCGCGTGCTGACCAGCGGCATCCTTCCATCCATCAATACCGGCATCGCCCACAAGGATCCAGGCGTGGGGATGATCGGCGCCGGCCTCGTGCAGCCACCCTTGGCTTGTTTTCAGTCTGCCTATCAGGCTTACATGCAGCAGTATGCCGCTGTCTTCTAGTCAGCTTGCGGCAACTTGATAGCTTGCGGCAGCATGTTCTGTGACACCCAACCAATCAAGGAGGATAACTGATGAAACTGATTGATCTGACCATTCCCTTCGGCATTGCCACACCGCCCTGGCCGACCTATGAGCCGCTGCAGCTAAAGTATTTCAAACGGTTGGCGCCCAACGGCGCCAACGGGCAACTGCTGACCACATCCAACCACGTCGGCACACACCTCGATGGGGAGATTCACTTCTACACACCGGGAAAAGACATCGCCTCGCTCTCCCTCGATTTCCTGGTCCATGAGGGGGCAGTCGTGGATCTCTCCGATTGCACGACCGATTACGACATCTACACTTCAAAACAGGTGGAGGAACGGGTAGAGGTCCGTGAAGGCGATATCTTGATCATTCACACCGGCTTCCACCATTACGGCTGGGATCAACCTACGGCCAACGAGGTCCGCTACATGGTGCAGCACCCAGGCCCGGATGTGGAGTTCGTGGAGTGGGCAAAAGCCAAGAAGCTGCGTTGGATCGGGGTAGATTGCGGAAGCGCCGACCATCCCATGAATACCATCATCCGCAATTGGATGCCTACCCAAGCCAAAGAGGCAGACGCTTTTTTCCGCCAGAAGTTCGGCGTCTCTTTGGAAGAACGTTTCACTCCGGATAAGTATCAGATGATGCACACGCGGCTCTTCAGCCAAGGCATCATCCACGCCGAATGCGTGGCCGGTGACATTGATCTGCTGCTCAACCAGAGGGCCATCATCGGATGTTTCCCCTGGCGTTTCGTAGACGGTGAATCCAGCATCAGCCGAATCGTGGCGATGGTCGAGGATGTACGTTACGAAGAGTTGATGAAGAAGAAGGCGCTGGCCTCGCTGACTCGCTTCGGCGACGTGGCGGGCGCCAGGAATCCCTGGATTCACGAGCAGGCGCGCAAAAAGTAGATAGTCTCTTCCGTTTTGATCAAAACAATGAGGGCGCCCTCTCAGGCGCCCTCATTGTTTTTCCGCAGATCAGAAGAATGCCGGAGGAAACCTTGCCAGGGAAGAAAACATATCGTATAATCGCTTATGTCGGATAAGTGCCAATCTCCGACATTTATTTAAGATGATATTATCCGACATAAAGTGTACTCTCTCTCGATGAAGCAACAAAAAAAGCGGCCTTATACGTGGAGATAGAATCAGGAAACCTCGTCCAAGGTTGGGTGCGCGAGTTTCTCGAGCATCTGGAGATCGAGAAGAACTACTCGCAGTTGACGCTCCTGGCCTACGGTAAACTGCTTAAACGCTTCACGGGTTGGTTGAAGGAACGGCAACTCGTCCTGAAAGATGCCAGTGATCTAGATTTGGAGACGATTCGGCAGTATCGCCTCTACCTTGCCCGCCTTCGCACAGATCAAAGCAAGCCGCTGAAGAAGGTGACCCAAGCCTACCATGTCATTGCCCTGCGCTCCTTATTGCGCTTCCTGATCACTCAGAAACGGCTCTCAGTGCTGGCTCCCGAGTTAGTGGAGCTTCCCAAGTTACCCCAGCGATCGGTTAACTTTCTCTCGATTGAGCAAATCGAAGATCTACTGAAAATGCCGAACATTGTCTCGATCAGCGGTTTGCGCGACCGAGCGATGATGGAAACGCTTTTCAGCACAGGGCTGAGAGTCTCCGAGTTAGTCTCGTTGAGCCGTGAACAGGTCAACTTGAATCGTCGAGAGTTCGGCGTGGTGGGAAAGGGTGGAAAGGCGCGAGTGGTCTTTCTATCTCAAGAAGCAGTTTTCTGGTTGAGACAGTATTTGGAGAAGCGCAATGACGAGTGCCACCCCCTCTTCATCAGTCACAGCGAGCGAGGGAAGCAAAGCCTCGACCGCCGGTTGACCGCTCGCTCGGTGGAGCGGCTGGTTCGAGCCTATGGCCAACGCGCACGCTTGCCTTTCGAGATCAAACCACACACCTTGCGTCATTCTTTCGCCACCGATCTGCTTTTTGCTGGGGCAGACATCCGTTCGGTTCAGGAAATGCTAGGACACGCCAGCATTCGTACCACCCAGGTGTACACGCATGTCACCGATCGCCAACTTCGTGATGTTTATCGCGCCTTTCACGGACATTCTCGCAGTGACTCTTCGGAGCAAGACAAATAATTACGATCGCCTATTCCTCGTAAAACAGAGCATTGCGAAGAGGAAGCCATGTCTTATCCCTTCCGGGAGGTGAAAAGAGGCTCTCAGGGGCCTTCTCGCGCGAGTTCCCTACAGCCCTTGCTGCCAGCCGTTTTCCAGGCCATGCTCTTCCAGCCAGCCAGAAGCGGAAGCGTATTCTTCGATCGTGATCGATCGGCAAAGCAAAGGATGTTCGCCGGCAAGGTACGCAGGGAAATATTGAGCCATTACACTAAGGCTGGTCGTGGGAGAAATCTCTTCGGCAATGAAACGAAAGGTCTCCTGCGTTCCCGCCAACCCACCCGGCAAGACCAGATGACGGATGATCAAGCCTCGCTTGGCGATCCCCTCATCATCCATCTGCAGTTCCCCCACTTGCCGAGCCATCTCGCGCACTGCCTCCCTGTTGCGCGCAACATAATCCCCTACTCCGGAAAGCTGGAAGGCCACGCGCTCGTCGGCGTAGCGCATATCCGGCAAGTAGATATCAACGATGCCATCCAGCAGAGCCAAGGTTTCCAAGGCATCATAGCCGGAGGTGTTATAGACGAAGGGGAGGCGAAAGCCATGGGGGATGGCCAAGAGAAGGGCTTCCAGGATTTGAGGGACGACATGGCTGGGAGTGACCAAGTTTACGTTGTGACAGCCTCGATGCGCTAGATCCAGCATGATCTTGTCCAGTCCCTCGGCGGTGACGGTGCGGCCGTGCCCAATCTGGCTGATCGGGTAATTCTGGCAATAAATGCAACGCAAATTGCAGTTTGTGAAGAATATCGTTCCTGATCCGCGAGTCCCTGATAAAGGCGGCTCCTCGCCATGGTGCGCGCTAAAAGAGGAGACTTGAGCGATGCGTCCGGTACGGCAGGCGCCGATCTCCAGGGTGCGGTCTACTTCACAACGGCGCGGGCAGAGGGTGCATTTCCTTAATGCTCTCAGCCCCTCCCCTACTCTCTCCTCCAATTCACCGCTTTGATACAGCCTTAAATAGGATGGTTCCATAGCTAAAAGAGGTGCCCTGACAAGAGTCAGGGCGCCTCTTTGTTTCTTCTTCATGTCTCTCGGAGGCAGATGGAATCAGTACTCTGGGCGACCGAGAACCGAGAAAGGGTTGTTACTGAATCCGTTGGACGTTGGCTGCTTGAGGCCCCTTGGGTCCGTCAACGATATCGAAGCTCACCTGATCGCCTTCTTCAAGGGACTTGTAGCCACCGGCGTCAATCGCTGAGTAATGCACGAACACATCTTTATCGCCTTCCACTGCGATGAACCCAAACCCCTTCTGGGCGTTGAACCACTTCACTTTGCCTTCGGTCATTCAAAATCCTCCAATATCTTACTAAAACTTCTCCCTTTAGGAGATAAGAAACTTTAAGGCAGATGAAAACAAATGTCAAGCCCTACGCACAGCCCAGCGCACTCGTTTCCCCTTCGTTATCGAGTAATCAGGAAGACCTAGGGCAGCTCGGAGGGCATCTCGGCTAATATCAGAGAAAGGGTAAGGGTTTGACCACCGCGGAAGACGGTGAGAGTAATTGGATCTCCCACCTGTTTCTGCTGCACAATCTGGCGCAAGTTCTCCATCTTGGTGATGGGTGTGCCGTCGATAGCCCGAATCACGTCGTTCTGGCGAAGACCAACCTTCGAAGCGGGGCTGTTGGCGACCACTTCCTGAATGATCACGCCGGCCGTATCCGGTAGCTTCAAAGAAGCGGCCATCTCCTCGGTGACTTTGCTGTAGGTGATCCCAATCCATGGTTTGATTGCGTGCCCATATTGAAGGATGTCGCTTAGGATGCTCTTTGCAGTGTTGATGTCCACGGCAAAACCGATCCCTTGGGCGGAGCTGAGAATGGCTGTGTTGATGCCAATCACCTCACCGCGAATATTGATCAA
>CAYXFH010000016.1:0-25683 GCA_964464245.1 uncultured bacterium | reverse complement strand
GCTCATCGCCGAGAAACTTTGCCAGCTTGCGCCGGGTTCACACGAAAAGAAGGTGTTTCTTTCCAATTCTGGCGCCGAGGCCAACGAAGCGGCTATCAAGTTGACCCGCTCAGGGACGAACCGCAAACAATTCATCGCTTTTCTTGGGGCCTTTCACGGCCGCACTTTGGGCGCTCTTTCCCTGACCGGTTCGAAGGTGGTCCAGCGTGAGTCTTTCTTTCCGATGATGCCCGGGGTCACCCACTTGCCTTTCGCTTACTGCTACCGCTGCGCTTACGGGATGAAGGAAGAGACGTGCGGCATGTGGTGCGCTCACATCCTGGAGGATCTCTATTTTCAGCGTCTAATCCCAGCGGAAGAAGTTGCCGCCATCTTTATGGAGCCACAGCAGGGGGAGGGCGGTTACGTGGTCCCGCCCAAAGCGTTTGTGCAGGCGATCCAGGCGATCTGCCGCAAGTACGGCATCCTCTTCGTCGCTGATGAAGTGCAAGCCGGCTTCGGCAAGACCGGTCGTCTCTTCGCCATTGAGCACTTCGACGTGGTCCCCGACATCATCAACTTGGGCAAGGCCATCGCCTCCGGACTGCCGCTGGGCGCCACCATCTTCCGCAGTGAGCTAGATTTTCCCAAGCAAGGCCGTCATTCCAACACCTACGGCGGCAATCCGATTGCTGTCGCGGCTGCTCTGGCCACCATCGAGGCCATTCAAGAAGAGAAGATGCTGGAGAACGCGCGCGACATGGGCGCTATCTTTAAAGAGGGTTTGCAGCGGCTGCAAGGAGAATTCGAGCCGATCGGCGATGTGCGCGGTTTGGGGTTGATGTTGGCCATCGAGTTGGTGCTGGACCGGGAGAGCAAGATCCCAGCCAAGGAGATGCGCGACAGAGTGATCGATCTCTGCTGCGAGCGAGGCCTGTTGCTGTTGCCTTGCGGCGCTTCGGCGATACGCTTTACCCCGGCTATTGTTGTCAACCGGGAGGAGATCGATTTGGGCTTGGAGATCCTCCGCGGCGCGATCCGCGATGCGATGAAGGCCTAGGACGGTTTGTACCCACAGATCCGTTTCGATATCAGCGCGATCGAGGAGAACGCCCGCCGGGTGGCGGAGCTCTGCCGCCCAAGCGGGGTCTCTTTCCTTGGTGTCACCAAGGTGGTCGCCGGAGACCCGGAAATAGGCCGCGCCATGCTCGTTGGAGGGGCGCAAGGATTGGCCGACGCGCGGCTGGCCAACTTGCGGCGCCTGCGTCGTGCGGGGCTTGACTGCCCGTTGTTGCTGCTGCGCGCAGTGGGTCCTGGAGAGGCTGAGGAGACTATCAAGTGGGCGGATCTGAGCATTCAAAGCAGCGAGGAGACCTTGCAGGCGCTCGACCGGGAAGCGGAACGAAAGGGCTGTTTGCACCAGGTTTTACTGGCAGTGGAAAGTGGCGACCTGCGTGAGGGGCTGATGCCGGAACGCTTGCTGGAAGTAACTCGGGCCTTCCAGGGTTGGAAGCATCTCACTTTAACCGGGTTGGCCACTAACTTTGCTTGCCTCTCTGGCGTTCTTCCCACCCCCCAGAGCATTGGGGATTTCATATCATTGGCGAAACGGGTCGCGGAGGAGGTTGGTCACTCCCTGACTACGCTCTCCGCGGGTGCGACGGTCTGCCTTTCTCTGCTTGAGCGCGGAGAAATGCCCGAGGGAGTTAACCAATTGCGCATCGGCGAGGCCATCGTTTGCGGCACAGATACCTCCGGGGCCAGGCGTGTGCCGGGCACTCGTCAGGATACCGCTCTCCTCCTTGCCGAGGTGATCGAGGTCGAAGAGAAACCGTCGCTTCCTTGGGGGCCGCTTGGGCGGGATGCCTTCGGCGCCTCTCCCATCTTTCGCAACCGGGGACGAAGGATTCGCGCGCTCCTTGCCTTGGGTCGGGTGGATTGCGAGCCCGATGAGTTAGAGCCCGATGAGCCCGGCCTTGAAGTGATCGGGGCTAGCTCCGATCACTTGCTGGTGGATGTCACTGAACGGAGTAGACGGACCGCGGTGGGAGAGATCCTCTCCTTCCGCGCTGGTTATCATGCTATTTTGCGGGCATGCGCTTCTCCTTACGTGGAGAAACGATATCAATCACAGGAACCGTATCAAAGGAGGATCGAATGAAACAGAAAGTACTGATCATGGGGGCCGCGGGACGCGATTTCCACAATTTCAATGTCTTCTTCCGAGACAACTCGCAATACGATGTGGTGGCCTTCACGGCCACACAAATTCCCGACATCGAGGGGAGGCGTTACCCGGCTGAGTTGTCCGGCAAGCTCTACCCCCAGGGGATCCCGATCTACGCCGAGGGTGAGCTGATTTCCTTGATCCACCGCTTTGGGGCCGACCTGGTGGTTTTCGCCTACTCTGATGTTTCCAATGAGTATGTCATGGGAAAGGCCGCCGAGGTCATGGCTGCCGGGCCGGACTTTATGATGATGGGGCCAAAGAGTACCTGGTTGAAGAGCGCCAAACCGGTGATCTCTATCTGTGCCGTGCGCACCGGCGCCGGGAAATCGCAAACCAGCCGCCGCGTCGTCTCGATCTTGCGGGGGATGGGAAAGCGCGTCGTCTCTGTCCGCCACCCGATGCCCTACGGCAACCTCGTCGAGCAAGCCGTGCAGCGCTATGCCACGATGGAGGACTTGCTTGACAACAAGTGCACCATCGAGGAACGAGAAGAGTACGAACCTCATGTGGCCATGGGCGCCATTGTCTATGCGGGCGTGGACTACGAGGCTATCCTTCGCCGGGCTGAACAGGAAGCGGACGTGATCATCTGGGATGGTGGGAACAACGACTTCTCCTTCTATGCGCCGGACTTCCAGATCGTCGTGGCGGACCCTCTCCGGCCGGGCCATGAGCGTCTATACTACCCTGGTCAGACCAACAGCCGGATGGCGGATGTGGTAGTGATCAACAAGGTGGACAGCGCTCCGCGAGAGAACGTGGAGCTGGTTCGGGACTCTTTCCGTCGGATGAACCCTACTGCCGTAGTGATCGAAGCCCGCTCGGCAGTGAAGGCCGACGGGATCGAGCAGATCGCCGGAAAGCGGGTTCTGGTGGTAGAGGATGGTCCTACCGTGACACACGGGGGGATGGGCTACGGCGCCGGTTTCGTCGCGGCCAAACGGGCCGGGGCCAAGGAGATCGTCGATCCACGTCCCTTCGCCGTGGGATCCATACACCAGACTTTCAGCAAATACAGCCACCTCAGTGATGTCTTGCCGGCGATGGGTTATGGCGCCAAGCAGATGGAGGAGCTGGAAGAAACCATCAACGCTGCTGATTGCGATTTAGTGGTGGTCGGGACCCCGATTGACTTGCCTCGCTTCCTCCACCTTAACAAGCCATCGGTGCGCGTGTATTATGAGCTGGAAGAGATCGGCCATCCTGATTTGAAGGATCTATTGGCAGAACTCCTGGCAAAACTGGAAAAATAGGAGGAAAGATGAACCGGGATCTCAAAGGCAGAGACCTGCTTTCCCTGCGGGATCTCTCCCGGCAGGAGATGGAGTGGATTTTCGACGCGACGCGTCTCTTGAAGACGGAACGGCGGATGGGCCAGTTCTCTCATCTGTTGGAAGGGAAAACGCTGGCGATGATATTCCAGAAGACCTCCACCCGCACCCGCGTCTCCTTCGAGACGGCGATGACGCAACTGGGCGGTCACGCCCTCTTCCTCTCCGCCAACGACCTACAGTTGAAGATCGGGGAAACGATCCTCGACACGGCTCGCGTCCTAGGACGCTATGTGGACGCGATCATGGCGCGCGTTTTCGCACATCAGGACGTGATCGACATGGCAACGGGGTCACAGGCGCCGGTCATCAATGGCCTTTCCGACTTCACCCACCCCTGCCAAGGCCTTACCGATCTCTACACCGTGTTGGAACAGAAAGGAACCTTGAAGGGGCTGACTTTGACCTACGTCGGGGATGGCAACAACGTCGCTCATTCCCTCATCTTCGGTGGGACCAAGATGGGCATGCATGTGCGCCTGGGGACGCCGTCCCACTTTCAGCCGGCGGTCGAGGTGATCGCTGCGTCCAAGCTATCTTGCCAGGAATCGGGAGGGAGCTTGGAGCTTTTCGACGACCCTCATCGCGCCGTGCGCGGCGCCGATGTCGTCTACACCGACACTTGGATCAGCATGGGACAGGAGGGCGAGCGCGAGGAACGATTGAAAGTCTTCCAACCCTACCAAGTCTCTCTCGAGTTGCTGGATGAAGCCAAGCCGGACGTGATCGTGATGCACTGTCTTCCTGCCCACCGAGGTCTGGAGATCACTGACGAAGCCATGGACGGACCTCGGTCGGTGATCTTCGACCAGGCTGAAAACCGGCTCCATGTGCAAAAGGCGATCCTCGCCCTCTTGTTGTAGGCCGGGCTGACAAAATGATTGTCGATTTTGGATTTTGGATTGATGATTTGAAGACTATCCAATCAAAAATCTGCAATCAGCAATCAGCAATGTTTTGACCCCGGAAAGGAGCGCGAGATGAGCTCGTTGTGGCAGTGGCTGGAAGAGTTCTGGGGAAAGATCCAGATCCCCTCGCTGGCACTGAATATCCTCGATGTGCTCATCATCGCGGTCCTTTTTTACTTGCTCTTCCTGCTGATTAAGCGAACGCGGGCTTTTCAGCTCTTTCAGGGCTTGACCGTGGGAATCATCGTCATGCTGTTGGCCTCGATGGTGGCCGGTTGGATTGGCTTGACCACGCTGGAGTGGGTGCTGCGCACCATCGTGGCAATGCTGGTAGGCACTTTGCCGTTGGTGCTGGCCATCATCTTCCAGCCGGAGTTGCGCCATTTTCTGGCGCGAATTGGACGCGGCGGCTTCATCGGGCACAACCATTCGCAGGAAGCCGTGGTCGACCAGGTGGTCACCGCTGTGCGGCATATGAGCGCTGATCGGATCGGCGCGCTGATCGTCCTGGAGAAGGCCTCCGGCTTGGTCGAGATTGCCGAAAGCGGCGTGCAGCTCGATTCTCTGGTTTCCGCAGACACGCTGGAGTCGATCTTCTTTCCGAACTCTCCTTTGCACGACGGAGCTGTTTTGATCCGCGGAAACCGCATTGAAGCGGCCCGGGTGATGATCCCCTTTCCTGACTCAGTGCCGGGAGGGGAAGGTCTGGGGACGCGCCACAATGCTGGTCTGAGCCTCTCGCGCGACAGCGATGCCCAGGTAATCATCGTTTCCGAGCAAACCGGCATGGTCTCCCTGGCCCGGGAGGGGAAGCTGCAACGGGGTATCAAACCGGATCGGCTGCGAGGTGAACTGCTGCGAAGTTTCAAATCGCCGGAACAAGGGGAGGCGCCGTGAGGAGGATCCTGCGCGCATTGACCTCCAACGGGAACCTGAAGCTGCTCTCTTTGCTCTTGGCCCTCTTCCTTTGGGTATACGTGGTGACGGCTGAGGCTCCTCAGTTGGAACGGGTTCTGCCTATCCTTGTGAAAGTGGAGAATCTGGGTGACGGGTTAGCAGTGGCTCAACTTCCCCCCACTGTCTCGGTCCGCCTGCGGACTCCGGTGCGGATGGAAATCAACCCTGAAAACCTCACCGCATGGGTGGATTTGAAAGGGCTGGGAGAGGGGAGCTGGACTGTCCCGGTGTCAGTCAAGCCGATCCCCGGCGCCACTCTGATGGAGACCCGCCCCGATTCGGTCAACTTGCTGGTGGAGAAGGTGGAGACGAAGACCCTGACCGTGGAGATCGTCTACTTCGGACAACTGCCGCAAGGTTTCACGCTGGGGCCGTCCTCCACCATCGAACCAGCGACAGTGAGTCTAAAGGGATCCCGCAGCGAGCTGCAAGTGGCACAACGGGCCGTCGCCCCGATCAACCTCTCCCAAGTGCGCAGCCAAATCAGTCAAACCGCTATCGTGCAAGTGGTCGATCCGGAGGGGATGACCCTTACAGGTCAGCAAGCCGAGCCATCCACGGTGAACGTCTCCATTCCAATCAACCTGGCCTCTCTCTTCAAGACAGTGCCGATCAAGGCTGACCTACGAGGAGCGCTGGCTTCCGGCTTCTTGGTGAAGCAAGTCCTGGTGAATCCTTCTATCGCCACACTGGAGGGAACGATTGATTCGTTGGATCGCGTCTCTTCATTGTTCACCTTACCGATCCCTTTGAACGGACAGTCGGCCGATTTTCTCACCTGGTCCAACCTGGACCTCAATGGCTTGGAGGTACTCCTCGTGGATCCCGGTCCGATCCAAGTGGAAATTCGAGTGGAACCATCCGGCCAAGCCCAGTTCGAGATCCCCATCGTCGCTCAGGGGAGAATCGACGGGGTCAGGCTAGTGCCACCCAGCGTGCGGATCCTGGCGGGAGGGCCGCAATCGGTGATAGATGGTTACAGCGCTGCTGATTTCACCGCCACTGTTCAGGTCGGCGGTCTATCACCGGGTTCATATATGCTGTGGGTCAAGGTACAGCCACCTCCCGGCGTGTTTCTGTCACAAGTGACCACACCGACGGTGGAAGCGAGGATAGAATGACCGTGAAAGGGAAGATGTTCGGCACCGATGGGGTGCGCGGCGTCGCTAACTACGATTTGACAGCCGGCCTAGCTCTACAACTGGGCCGCGCCTTGGGGTTCTCCCTGCAAGAGCGCGATGAACTTGATAGCCCGCGGCAACTTGATAGCCCGCGGCAGCTTGATAGCCCGCGGCAGCGCGCTCCTGGTAAGCCGCTGGTACTGGTGGGGAAGGATCCGCGCCTCTCTTCGGATATGATCGAGCAGGCTTTTTGCGCCGGTCTCCTATCCAGTGGCGCGCGCGCCGGTTTATTGGGGATCATCACCACCCCGGCTCTCTCCATCCTGGTGAAGGAATATCGCGCCCAGGCCGGGGTGATGATCTCGGCTTCCCACAATCCGATCGACGACAACGGCATTAAAATCTTCGGGCCGGACGGCTGCAAACTGAGTGACCCCGAAGAGTCCCGCATCGAACAGGTATTCGCTTCGCAACCAGTCGAGGGACCGCGTTTTCCCGCCTCCTACGAGATTTTATCGGAGGGAGCTGAGATCTACCGCGCCTTCTTGCAGCGCTTTGCGCCCCCGCGCATTCCCCCGCTACGTTTGGTTTTGGACTGTGCCTGGGGTTCCACCAGCCTCTTTGCACCGGAGATCTTTCGTCAGCTTGGAGCGGAGGTGGAAGCGCTGCATGCTGTTCCCGACGGTCAACGAATCAATGTACACTGCGGCGCCACGCGGCCTGAGGTGCTGAAAGAGGCGGTTAAGAGACGAGGCGCCGATCTCGGTTTCACCTTCGACGGGGACGGCGACCGGCTGATGGCGATTGATCGCACCGGCCGGCTGGTGGACGGAGATGTCGTCCTCTGCGCCTATGGGTTGCAACGCCTGCGCAAAGGCGCCTTACCTGGTCAAGTCGTGGTCGGGACTGTGATGAGCAACATGGGTCTGGAATTGGCTCTGGCGAAAGAAGGGGGGAAACTTCTGCGCGCCAAGGTGGGCGACCGCTATGTCCTGGAGAAGATGGTGGCAAGCGGCGCCGTCATCGGGGGGGAACAGTCCGGACACGTCATCTTCGGCGAGATCTCACCGGCCGGGGATGGCATCCTCACCGCCTTGATGCTTCTCAATTTGGTCGTCGAGACGGGACGCGACCTCAGCGATCTGGGTTGCGAGCTGGTGCATGTGCCACAGGTTCTGCTAAACGTGCGCGCTGAGCGGAAGGAGTTCCTGGAACAGGATCAACCTGTGCAAGAGGCCATTGCGGAAGCGGAGCAACGGTTGGCCGGCCGGGGTCGAGTGTTGGTTCGTTCCTCCGGCACCGAGAAACTAGTGCGGGTGATGGTGGAAGCGATGGACGAAGGAGAGGCCCAGCGTGAAGCACGAGAACTAGCCAGTCTAATTGAGGACCGGCTGGCTGGTTGACAGGACACCCTGCCGGGGGATTTTCTAGCGTGATAGCCCGCGGCAGCGCGAAACAGATAATTCAACTCTGGCGAAGGGCGAGCCGGATCCGTTCGACGAGGGTAGGGGGGACTTCATTCTCGTGGAGCGTCTGCACCACCACCGTCTGGAAGTGCAGCTCGTAGTAGAAACGGCGCAAGCAATCCACGCAGGCGCGCATGTGCAGCTCGAACCGGACCTTCTCTCCCTCATCCAGCTCATGGTCCAGGTAACGATAAAGGGTCTCGATCTCTTCATGACAATGCATCAGGCATAGACCTCTTCCTGGTAAGTGTCCCGCAACTTGGTTTGAAGGATGCGGCGGGCGCGGTAAAGACGGGACATCACCGTTCCTAGGTTGGCTCCGGTGATCGAAGCGATCTCCTTGTAGGAGAAACCTTCCGAGGCTAGCAGGAAGGTCAAACGGTAGGAGTCGGGGAGTCCCTCGATGGCTTTGCGGATATCCTCATCTAACAGCGAATCAAAGAGGGCTTTCTCCGGATTGGGCTCGAAGCCTTCCTGGTTCTCGATGGGAACCATCGGCGGTTCCTTGGCATGTTTGTGGTAGTCGTTGATGAAGATATTGGTCATGATCTTGAAGATCCAGGCTTTAAACGAAGTCCCTGGCTGATATTTATCGTAGAAATTGTAAGCGCGAAGAAACGCGTTTTGCACCAGATCTTCAGCGTCATGCTGGTTTCGCGTCAAGCGCAAAGCAGTGCGGAAGAGCATTCTCATCAGGGGAAAGGCTTCATTCTCGAACTCTTGCCTCCTGGCGGCTATCCGCGTTTGCTTTTCCGGATCGTCTCGATTTGGCTCTTCCATTCCTCGATTCCAAAGTGGGATGCTTTGCCCAGGAAATTCTCCCGCATCCGGCGCAGGGTTGGCAAGCAGCGGAAGGCTGTTTGCCAGTCGAATACTTTTTCGTTAGGACCAGCGCTCTCGGATTGGGAAATGATCTCCCGGTGAAAGCCGACCAACGGCCAGGTCATGTGGAGCTGCCGGATCCAGTCCACAGCGGCCGCACCTGGCGGCAACCGGAAGAAATAGGTGGCGTATCCCTCTTCTACCGAAGTTACTTCAAGAGCCAGCAGATCGCCGGGGTCAGGCCCTTCGGTCGCCCCAGAGGCGCGCAAACGGACCGAGAGCCAAGTCAATGGGTCGTCCCCTTCTCTGAAAGAGGGAACGGGAGCGATCCCCCACCAGGCTTGATCCGGTATGGACAGTTCCATCAGCGCTGCCAGATAGGGTGAACGCTCCTCGCTTTGGAAGGAGACGAGGAGACGGTCCCAAAGCGCTCTCTCGATCCGGCTCTGCGGCAGCGCCATCTCTTGCCAGAGGATTGTGGAGAGAGGGAAGAGGGCAGTGGGGGAGAGGTCAGGGAGGGCAGTCCGCAGCAAGCCGACCAGTTGCGCTTTGAGGTCGGACAGAGCGCTCTCGGCGCATTTGCAGAACTCCTCGCTGCGTTGGGCCAACTGCCCGCAGGATAGCGACCCACTAAGCGTGGCAATCGTCACTGTGTATTGTAACGGATCGAAGCGCACTTCCTGCCAGAGCCGCAAAGGCCAAGCCTGGAGCCCTCCTTCTTCCAGGAAAAGAAGAAGGAGGGAGGGGTAAAGAATCGCCTCCCCTCGGCTTTGGCCGCCCGTCCAGCGAAAGATCCCGGGGAAAGGACCCAACCCGTTCATCCCTGTCAGGAAGAGCCCAACTCGAGCAGCTTCCTGCCAGGATTTTCGCATGGCCGCGGAGGCTTCTCCCGCTTGCCGCCCGAACCCTGAAAGGCTGAGGCGGAGATCCGCTGTGCGCAGCGTTAACCCATAAGAGCCACCGGCTGGATCAGGCGGCTTGCAGCCGCTCAACACAGAGAAAGGGATGGAGGTGGGGATGCCTCGTGATGGAATGATCAGAAGCCCTTCTTCATCGATGGCCAGCGTTCCCTGACCTTCCTCGACTCGCCCGTTCCCTTCCAGATGAATATAACAAGGGTACATGAACTATCCCAGGTTCATCCCGCATTCCGGGCAAAACTTGGCTTTGCCTGCGTCAGCTCCACAGCGAGGGCAGAGCTTCTTTACTGCCAGCGGCGCGCCGCACTCCGGGCAAAACTTCCCGCCTTGGGTCTCTGCGCCACAACTGGGGCAGGTCGCCAGGGAAGGGGTGTCCAAGTCAAAAACGACGGTCAGATCCTTGCCGAGCAGTTTCCCCCGAATCTGCTCGATAGTGGCTTGACTCTGGGCGGCGGCAATCTCTCCGCCTATCTTCGGAGCACACTCCACGCACAGTCGATGTTCCTCGTTCCAACAGATCTCCAGGCAAACCCACTTGCCACAGCGCGGACACTGGTGAAAACTCTCCTTGACTTCGGCAATAGCCTTGCTGAAAGCCTGGTCGTGCGCTTTTTCCCAGGCTGCTGAATGAACCCGGCTGCCGACATCGGAAGCAGTGTGGAAGACTCCTCCGAACAGCCCCCCAGCCACGTCTAGGGCATCGGACAAGACACCGCTCTTGGAGGTCTCAAAACTGCTTTGGTAGCCGTTTCCACACACATCGCAAGAGAACTCGAACTGAAATCCACGATCAGTAGAGAGATCTCGGTAATTGCGCACAAACTTGATCAAAGGCATTGGTCGCGCTCCTTTCATTTCTTTGCGGGGTCAACCCTCTTTGGCGTATTGTAGCAGAGAGGGCTGCCCTACTCGCTTCCTTCCCTCCTCTTCTTCCGTTATGCTATCCGGAAAGAAAGGACTCACACCTGACAGCGATGGTCAACAACGAAGGATTCAAACCGATTGCCGTGAACCGGCGCGCCACTCACAACTACGAGCTGTTGGAGAAGATGGAGGCAGGTCTGGCCTTGGTGGGCTCGGAGGTGAAGGCCATCCGCGAGGGCAGGGTCAATTTCCTCGATTCTTTCATCCGTATCGACGGGGGGGAAGCCTATGTGCAGAACTTGCACATCGGCAGCTACCAGCCCGCTTCTATTTTCGCCCACGAGGCGACTCGCCGGCGAAAGTTGCTCCTGCACAAACGGGAAATCCGCCGTCTGTTGGGGAAAGCCCTGGAGAAGGGATTGACCATCGTTCCAGTGCGGATGTACTTCAAGGGATCGATCGTGAAAATGGAGATCGCCGTCGCCCGCGGGCGCAAGGAATATGACAAACGGGAAGTGACTCGTAAGAAAGAAGCGCGCCATCAAATGGCCGAGGCGATGAAGATCAAGTTACGGCGGATCGACCGCTAATCTCTGGGGTCCGGTTCGTTTGACTTCCCTCGAGACTTGCCAAGCTGCTCGTGGAGGAAGCGGTCGAAACCTTTTTGGTCGGTCGGATGAGTGGCTAGAAACTGGCGGATTCGTTGCTGACGTTGATAATCGCGGTAAATCAGCCAAACGATCACGCCCAGTAACAACAATCCAACGCCTGCCGTTCCCCAGACGAGGGCGCGAGTGGCGCGCCCTGCTTCCCACTGTCCCTCGGCTTGTTCCATCTCGATGCGCTGGATCAATGGTTCGCTGCGCGCCAAGTCAAGACGGTCGAAATAGTAGAAGAGCTGGGCCATGTCCCGCATTAAGGCGGGGAAGTTATAGAGATCCTGCCAATTGTAGAAACGCAATCCCACCACGTTGACATACTGCATCGCCTCGCTGTATCGGACCGGATCCAGAGGGACACTCGGCGGACCCATTTTCTCCAGGGCTTTGCGCCATTCCGCAGAGAGATCCTCCAAAGGGCGGCCGTAAAGGGCAGCAATGGTCTCTAGGAAGAGATGGGTATTGCGACCCTCGCCGCCGCCACGGTCAATAAAGAAATAATTGGCATCGTTCAAGCTGGTCAATAGCGTCTGCAGCTTGTCAGGCCCCTCCTTGTCCAGCAAGTAGGTCAGGAAAGAGGTGAAGGTGGCCAGGGCCATTTGCGAAGTGGGCCGGTACATCATCACCTCGGGCGAGTCGAGCTTTTTCACTTGGAGCAAGAGAAGGGCTGGGTCGTGTGGGTTCTGGCCTCTCTGCCGCATTCGCAGAAGGTTCAGGACAGCGTTGTGGAGGAAATCAACCGAGTTGGCGACAGCGCGACGAAACAGCAGCGACTGTTCCGTGTAGCGCTCGAAAACTCCTTCCTCGAAGACGTTCCAAATGGTGCTCTCCGGCAATTGCAGGTTCCCTTCCAAGGCACTGTTCCAGTCAGTGAAGACGTAGGACTCCACAGGCTCCGCCTCTTTGCTGTTGGGAAATGTGGACCGAAGCAGGGCAAAAAAATGTTCGTTTTCCTGGGCAAATGCTTCTACTTTTTCCTTGATGGCCGGATCCCGGTAATAGAGCGCTTGGTGAGGCAAGCTAAAACTCTGCCAACCCTCAGCGGCAGAGACGCCTGCCGATGGCGCCAACAAAAGGAAGCAAAGAACCATGGTGAATCCCAGCCACAACAGATGTCGAAAGGTCATAACAGAATAATAACACAGAACGAGTTCTCTCTCAGATGGCGCCTGTCGTTTTCTGTGCTAGAATAGTAGCGGAAAGGGGGCGCAACGGTTTCGACAGATGCTGAAGGCAAAGGCGGCGAGCAGAGGGTGTCGCGGACCTCTTAAATCCCTGCGGCAACCATTAGGTGCCAATAACACCCAAGTCGCTTACGCGTAAGCGTTAGCCGTTCGTTCTTGCTCTCACCCTGCGGGGCGGGACGGGCGTCACGAAGTAGGGCCTCTCTGGTGATCCGTACTTGGGGGTAGCCAGGAGAAGCAAACTCAAGCATGCTTGCTGGAATCCTGCCTGGGGAGGCCGGTAAGCGAGAGAAAACACAGGCTAGGCTCGTAGATACCTCTGAGGTAAGCTTCTTGGACGCGGGTTCGACTCCCGCCGCCTCCACCAGTTAGCGATTTAGCAGCGGCTTCGGCCGCTGCTTTTTTTAGGTTCCTTCTCTTTTCAAGTGGGCAGCCAACCAGCCTGCGGCTAGACAGCCACCGGCAGCTCGATAGCCCCCGGCAGGGTGTCCTGTGACATGCTCCCGCAGGCTATTCCGAGCTGAATAGCTTCCGGCAGGGTGTTCTGGTCGAAGTGGGGCAGATAGCTGCGAGAGAACCGCCCCCAGAGTGCCGGCTTTACAGAGCGGTTGGCTTTCGTCTTGTCAACACAGATGCCGCAATGGGGCGCCGCGGTCCCAGGAAAGCCGACAGTCCTTTTTTATCTACGCTCAGGGTTCGAAGAGGATCGGCAGTTCTCTCTGGAGATCATCGAAGGCTTCTTCGAAAGGGGGAAGATCGAGGACTTCATTTCCCAATCTCAGCTGCCAATAGGCGCGGGTGGGAGTGAGGAGTTCCTTATCAAGAAAATCCTGAGGGCTCTCTAGGTCGAAGCCGGTTTGTTCACACTTGTTGATCAATGCTTTGCGGAAGTCCTCCCGGTTGAGGAGCGCGCTATGTTGGCTGACCACACGCCAGGCATCGTAGAAATCGGCCGGCTCACCCGAGACCAGGACATTGCGCAAGGTCTCCGCTAACAGCTCTTCCAGACGCACGACGCGAACCTTGCGGGTCTTCAGGGGGAACGGGTCGACCAAGATCTCTTCTTCCTGGGGCTCCAGACTGAGAGAATCGTGAAGGGAGAACTTCATCGTCAGCAGGCTGTTCTGGCGGAGCGGGCCGGAGTAGAGAACGCGGGCTTGGGCTTGTCGCTTTTCCATGTAGCGCTCGGAAAGTCGAAAATGGAATCCGAATTCACTGCTGGCCTTGTCCAGTATGCTGGTTACGAGAGAGAGGAATTCCTTGGACTCGATCTTGTCGGGAATGGCGAAGCGCAGATCTTCAGAGAAGCGCCAATCGCGGAAGTAGACGCGGCGCAACGCGGTCGCGCCCTTCAATACGATCCGCTTGGCCGCGCTGGGCGCCGCTCCCAAAGCCAAGAGGATCCCCAGCCGAGCGTACTCTCGCTCCAAGAAGAGAGTGCTCTGTGCGGACGTGCGGGCTAGTTCCTTTATTTTCAACACATCAATCATTGAATAGATCCATTTCCTCGAGTCGGGCTGAATCATACTCAGTCAACCGCTTGTCTAGGTCAGACGAGCAGGCAAGAGAGTTTAGATTCGTCCTTGGGTAAGTTTCAAGCCCCAGTAAAGGCGCCTCAAATGGCGCTTGTCTTTTTCGGTGAGACTCCTTGCTCTTCATTATAGGGAAAAAGAAGGCTTTTTTTCGCTTTCCTTGCTCTTTTTTTTCTGACCGCTTCCTTGGCGACTCCCAGCCGACGCGCTATAGTGAGGGCGATCTCTAGGGGCCAAGAATGGCCGGAGGACATGATGAGAAACAGATGGATCGTACTGATCCTGATTGGTCTAATGATCGGCCAACTGCTTATTCTGCCCGCACCTGCGGCAGGGCAATTGGCCGCCAGCGCTTCTCCGATGTACCGTTACAACCCCGCTCACACCGGTCAGTCCGCCTACCCGGGACCCGTTACCGGCCAAGTGAAATGGTCATTCCCTACCTACCACCGAATCCTCAGTACGCCGGCGGTAGGACCGGATGGGTCGATTTATTTCGGAGGGGGAGATCGCCGTCTTTGGGCGGTGACGCCAACCGGAGGAGAACGCTGGAACTTCGTTGTCTGGGGGATGGCTGATTCCTCACCCGCGGTATCGGAGACTGGGACCATTTTTTTCGGCGCGGGAGATTCGCTCTTCTATGCTGTCGATGCCAAGGGGAAGGAAGTCTGGAAATACCTGACCAAGTATCCCAACGCCTCTTCTCCCATCCTGGCCTTAAACGGGACAGTTTACTTCGCGGGCGGCGACGGGACCTTCAACGCCATGCCGGCCGACGGTAGAAAACTGCTCTGGTCCTACCAAGCAGGCGCGGAGATCCTCTCTTCACCGGCTCGAGACGCTGCCGGCAACTTCTATTTCGGCGCGGAGGACGGGTTCCTTTACTCGTTGACTCCCAGTGGACAGTTGCGATGGAAGTTCCCGACCGGGAGCGGAATAGAGTCTTCCCCGGCGGTTGACTCGTCCGGTAATGTCTATTTTGGCTCCAAGGACTTTTTCTTCTATGCTTTGGATTCATCCGGCATCCTGCGCTGGTCTTTTCGAGCCGATGGGCCAATCCTCTCCTCCCCAGCTCTCTCAGGAGAAGGCGCGCTCTATTTCGGCTCCAACGACTACTCCCTCTATGCCCTTCGCACCAGCGATGGCGCCAAACTTTGGTCGTTCGACAGCGGTTCAGCGGTGGACACCTCCCCTTCCTTGGACAGTCAGGGGAGGATCTATTTCGGCGCCAAAGATAAGTACTTCTACGCCTTGAAGAAGGATGGTTCGCTGTTGTGGAAGCTGGCCTTTCCGAATGGCTTCTCCCGCTCCTCCGCTGTCATCGCACCCGACTACCAGATCTACGTGGGATGCTTGGACTCCCGCCTTTACTGCATCACCGGGGATCCGCCGGCCGTTCCCCCGCCCAGCCCCTCGACCACTCCAACAGTGGCGATCACGCCCAGTGCGGCCTTTCAATTGGTTTCAACGCCCACCGTGTTGGAAGTGAGCCCTGGGAGCAAAGTCACTCTTTCGCTGTCTTTAGCCACCACCACCGGAAGCGGTCAGGCCGGCGCCTTGGAGTTCTCCGCTCCGCCCGGCTTTCTCTGCTCCTTTTCACCTCCGACCTTTACCTTGAGCAACACCGTCCAAACGTTCACAGCAGAGCTCGTCGTACCGGAAGGCTCCACGCCAGGGACCTACTACCTGGAGATTCGAGCTGTGGTGGGGGAGGTTCGGCAGGTGATAACGGTGGAGATCCGCGTGACCGGGTTGGCCTTCCCGGATCTGGCTGCGGATTACTGGGCATATCCCTCCATCGCTTCCCTGGTCCAACGAGGAGTACTGCGCGGTTACCCGGATGGCACTTTCAGGCCTGCTGGTCTGGTGACCCGTGCTGAGTTCGCCAAGATGTTTGTCCTCTCCTTTGGGATGAAACCGGCGGAAGGATCTCATGTCTCTTTTCCTGATGTTCCCACCCAACACTGGGCGTACGGTTTTATCGAGAGTGCAGTGGTCTACGGTTTGATCCAAGGCTACCCGGACGGCTCCTTCAAGCCGGAAGGGAAGGTGACCATGGCCGAGGGATTGGCGATGATCGTACGAGCCCGGAGATTCGCCTTGGTTGCCCCGCAGAACCTGTACCTGCGCGAGCGAGGCGCCATTCGCCTGCTATCCTCGGCAGACTGGTATTTTCTCTATGCCGGAACGGCTTTTGCGCAAGGGATCCTGCGCAATGAAGACCCTCATTTGACGGAACCCATCCAGGGGGGCGCGGTGGTCCCCTTCAACGATCCCACGACGCGGGCGCAAGTGGCTGTTCTGCTGGACCGCGCCGCTCCTCCCGAACCTTAACATGCAGGCATGCGGCTCCGCCACAGCACCGCGAAGGCAGGCCTGACCCCAGGAGACGGGCGCCGCGTCATGGGGGATTATTTCGTCACCTGTGACCTGATACAATGAAGGAAACCACTTCTCGGAGGTATAAAGATGTTCGTACGGAACCACATGACCACAGCACCGGTCACGATCGCGCCGGAGACCCCGATCTTCGACGCCTTGAACATCATGAAACGAAACAAGATTCGTCAATTGCCGGTAGTCCTGCCGGACGGGATCTTGGTGGGGCTGGTCACTGAGCGAGATTTGCTGATGGTCTCGCCCTCTCCTGCCACCACCCTCAGTATCTATGAGGTGAACTACTTGCTCTCTAAGATGACTGTACGAGAGGTGATGATCAAGAGCCCGGCGATGATCAAGCCCGAGGCCACCCTCGAAGAAGCGGCGGTGATCATGCGGGAGCACAAGTTCGGGTCGCTGTTGGTCGTTGCTGAAGGCAAAATGGTGGGCATCATCACGGAATCCGATCTCTTTGACGCCTTCATCAAGGTTTTTGGCTTCCGTCGTCCTGGCACTCGCCTGGTGGTTGTAGCTGATAACCGGATGGGCGCCTTGGCTGACCTTCTTGCCATCATCCGCGATCACAAGATGAACGTGATCGGGCTGGCGGCCTTGGAGATGCCTGAGCAAAGAGCACAGATCATGGTGCGCTTAGCTGCAACCCAACTGGGATCCTTGCTGGAGGAACTTCCAAAGAAGGGGTTCGAAGTGCAGGCGGTCAACTAGAAGGTCAAGCCCAGCTCGACCAGTGTCCTCACCATCGCGCCCGTGGCAGCTCCTGCCTGGGCGCGATTCTCTTTGGCCAGGAAAGCCGGTCCGGCAATATCCAAGTGGGCCCAGGCCACTCCCTCGCCAACGAACTCCTGGAGGAAGCAGGCTGCGGCGATAGCCCCGGCCGGCGCCCCGCCCCGCCCTGCGGAGTTGGCCAGATCGGCGATCTCGCTGGTATTCAATTCCTTGTATTCCGGGAACATCGGCATCTGCCAAAGGCGTTCGCCAGCTTTTTCCGCCGCTTGGAGCAACTTCCCCCCCCACTCGGCTTGATTGGTGAAGAGGCCGGTCGTCTCGTAGCCAAGGGCGATAACGCAAGCGCCGGTGAGCGTGGCTACATCGACCAGGTGGGTAGCGCCGCATTCTTGGGCCCAGCAGAGAGCATCGGCAAGGATTAATCTTCCCTCCGCGTCAGTGGAGCGAACCTCGATGGTCTTCCCGTTCATCGCCTCCAAGACATCGCCCGGTTTGAAGGAATGGCCGGAGAGGAGGTTTTCGGTGAGAGGAATGAAGGCGCTGAAGTCCAGATCTGGGCGAAGCATGCAGATCGCTTGGAAGGCAGCCAGCACGGTAGCCGCCCCAGCCATGTCTGATTTCATGGTGATCATCGATTCCCACGGCTTCAGGGAGAGGCCGCCGGAATCGAAGGTGAGCCCTTTTCCCACCAAGGCAAGGCGTCCAGCGCTGCGGGCGCCGGGATGATGGAGGCGAACCAGGAAAGCAGGTTGGGAAGACCCTTGCGCCACCGCGCAGAAAGCGCCCATCCCCTTCTTTTGGGCGGCATCCGCGTCCAGCGCTTCGATTTCCGAGCCACACACCTCGGATAGCCGTCGCGCTTCCTCCAGGAGGTAGGCGGGTGTCGCCTTCGCGGCCGGCTCATTGACCAAGTCGCGGGCCATTCTCTGCGCTGTTGAGATGACCTCCCCAAGCCGGCTCCCCTCCGCAGCTTCCGGCCATTCGCTCCAGATAAGTAGATTCTGGATGGAAGGCCGTCTCTCGCGTTTATAGAGATCCGGCAGATAGGCGCCCTGGTTGAGCCCTTCCACTGCGAGTTGGGATTCAAGGGCAGCAGGAAAGAAGCCGGGCAGGTTCACGGCCACGGTCTTCGTCTCCAGTTGGCGCGCCAACTTTCCCAGGACTGCATATAGATTGCGAAGCTCGCGCGCCTCACAGTCGGCCGATTGTTTGGCTAAAAGGATGCGCACCGGGGTTGCCCGGCCGCACGAGTAGAGGACGGGGATCTCCTTGGCAGCCGGTTTGAGGCTGCGCCAGAGGCAGGAAAGTTGGCCTTCCAGGGCCTGATCGAGGGTCTCCATGTTTTCTGGAAATCGGTCTGCTGGGAGGATCAGTCCGAGAGTGTCTACGTTCAAATCGGTCAGGTTGGAATGATTCAGCTCTATGCGCATCTCTCTCCTTTTTTTCGTTCGCTGGAGCACCCTGCCTAGACAGCCCCCGGCAGGGTGTTCTGTGACATGCTGCCGCAGGTTGTATTGTAACATGGAGAACTTGCTGCCGCAGGCAGATTACTTCAGTAACCAAGTAGTTTAGTAATCTAGTCAGTTCGAAGAGTCAAGGTCTGTTTTGATCTTACTCAGCCACTTAACCACTTAACCACTTAGCTACTGAATCTAGTAGACATGCTGCCGCAGGCTATCGTGCTGCCGCAGGCTGTATTGTTGCAACCGCTGTTTCCTGACCTTTCCTTTATTTTTTGCTATCATAACTTCGATATGTGGAGGGTCGAAGGGATTGCCTGTTTTAGCGGGCCGAATCAAAGATACGTCTCCTGTTCTGGTTGGGCTTGCGTTGTTCCCTTGGCTGTTCTGATCCGCTGGAACACGCTGCCGCGGGCTAGTAGAGGCGACGCATGCGTCGCTCCTAAGCAGGCTATTCTAAAAGGGTATGTGATAAGAATCCATTCGGTTTATGGGAATGCCTCCCGTCAGTTAGGAAAGGTCTTTTATGTCAGCTCGCTGGGGTATAAATTCGCTGAAGGAGTGATCTAGCTGGAAATGGAGAAAGTAGACCTGGTAGTACGGATCGCCGGGGAATCCGGTGAAGGGATTATCAGCGCTGGGGAGATCCTCACCATGGCTTGTGCGCGCGCATCGTTCAATGTAAACACCTACCGCTCCTATCCGGCGGAGGTGCGTGGCGGCCAATCGATGTTCCAGATGCGCGCTTCCAACAGCGTTATCTATTCAGCCGGGGATGATGTCGACATTCTCGTGGCTCTCAACCAAGAGGCCTACGATCGCCATATCGCCTCTCTGCGGAACGGTGGGATTCTCGTCTATGACCCAGCCGAGACCAACCCCCATTCGCGGGGCGACCTCCTGCTCTATGCGGCGCCTTTCAAAGAGATGGCGGTGCGCACCCTGCAAGCCTTGCAGGTGAAGAACATCGTCATGATGGGGGTAATTGCCCAGCTCTTCGCGATGCCTTTGGACAAGCTGGAAGAGATCGTGCGCGAGAAGTTCGGCCGAAAGGGGCAAGGCATCCTGGAGAAGGACTTGCAAGCCTTGAACCTTGGCGCGCAGTACGCGCGCGAGCACATCCGCAAGTGTGACCCCTTCCAACTTGGACAAGCTGAAGGGAGAGGAAAGATGGTCCTCTCCGGTAATGTGGCTATTGCTTTGGGCGCGCTCTGCGCCGGCTGCCGTTTCTTTGCCGGTTACCCGATCACCCCGGCATCGGACATCCTGGAGACCTTGATGGTCGAAATGCCGAAAGTGGATGGGGTGGCAATCCAGGTAGAGGATGAAATTTCGGCCCTCTCGATGGTAGTGGGGGCTTCGTTTGCCGGAAAGAAGGCGATGACCGCCACTTCCGGCCCAGGGCTTTCTTTGATGGTGGAGATGCTTGGCTTGGCGACAATTGTCGAGCTTCCCCTGGTGCTGGTCGACGTGCAGCGGGCTGGGCCGGCCACCGGGATCCCCACCAAGACCGAGCAAGGCGACCTCTTCATCGGGCTCTTCGGCGCCCACGGCGACTGCCCCCGCATTGTCCTCGCTCCGACGACGGTGGAAGAGTGCTTTTATCAGACCATCTACGCATTTAACTTGGCCGAGCGCACCCAGATGCCGGTGATCATCCTTACCGACCAAGCCCTAGCCCAACGCTATGAGACAATCGCGGTCCCGGATTTCTCCGCCCTTTCCCTGGAGGATCGTTTGACGGTAACTCCCGAGGAGGTCGCCAAGGGTTACCAACGCTACCGTTTGACCCCCAATGGTCTTTCCCCGATCGGGATCCCCGGCCGTCCTGGAGCTTACATTGCCCGTGGTCTGGAGCATAATGAGAATGACATTCCCAATTACGACCAGAAGAATCACCAGGCGATGTGCGAGAAGCGAGCCCGCAAGCTGGATCTTGCCTTGCGAGATGAGCGCCTTAACTCCGAGCGATGGGGAGACCCAAGCAGCGAATTCGGCATCATCGGATGGGGTTCTACGCTGGGCGCCACGCGAGAAGCCAGCCTTGCCCTGAAAGCGGAGGGTCAAGAGCCGGACGTGCTCTATCTAAAATTGCTCAACCCATTGCCACGGGAGGAGATTCTCCGCTTTCTAGCCAATAAGAGGAGAGTGATGGCGCCTGAGATCAACTACACTGGACAGCTTTCCTGGCTCCTTCGATCGGCTTTCCTGTTCGAACCGATACCTTTCAAAATCGCCGGCGGCCGTCCCTTCTCCGCCGCGGAAATCCTCGAGAAAGCGAAAGAGGTGCGCTGATGGCCCGCGATGTGCAAGTTTTCAAGGGAAAACTGAAACCAACATGGTGTCCGGGGTGCGGCGACTTCGGCTTACTGAACGCGCTCTACCAAGCATTTGCCCGTCTCGATCTGGACCCTGATCGGATGGTGGTGGTTTCCGGCATCGGATGTTCCAGTCGTCTGCCCGGATTCGTCTCTTCCTACGGTGTGCACAGCTTGCACGGGCGTGCGCTACCGATCGCGCAAGGAATCAAGCTAGCCAACCCCAAGCTGGAGGTCCTCGTCGTCGGCGGTGACGGCGACGCCTTCGCTATCGGCGGCGGGCATTTCCCCCACGCTTGCCGGCGCAACATTGACCTGACTTATGTGGTGATGGATAACCGCATCTACGGCCTCACCAAAGGACAAGTCGCCCCTACTTCCGACCTTGACTTCCGCACGGTCAGCTCTCCCTACGGTAATCTGGAAACCCCCATCTCGCCCATCGACTTCGCCCTCTCGGTAGGAGCCACCTTCGTCGCCCGCGGCTTTTCCGGCAAGCTGGACCAGTTGACCGACTTGCTGGTGGAAGCCATCAAGCATCGCGGCTTCTCTTTCGTCGATGTGCTCTCCCCCTGTGTCACCTTTAACAAGGTGAACACTTTCAAGTATTTTCAAGAGCGCGTTGTCCCGCTCCCCGAAGGGTACCAGCCCAACCGCCGACACCAAGCCCTGGAACTGGTGGAGAGCGAGGAGGAGAAGATTCATCTAGGCATCCTCTACCGCGAAGAGCGGCCTACCTACCAGGATCTGCTGGATAAATTGGACGCCTCAGTACCGAGAACCAGTCCCCAGGAACTTGTCCTGGCCCAGAAATAGCGATGATGGAGAGTGCGGTCTGGCCTCTGCTGGCCGGCAAGAGACCCTCTCAGATTCCTGTGGCTGCCTGGCGTCACTTCTATCACAGCGAGTGGGATCCAATCCGCTTTGCTGAAGCTACGCTTTCCCACCAACAGTCTTTCGATTGGGATTTCATCAAGTTGAACACCAGGGCTACCTTTTTCAGCGAACCGTTCGGCCTACAGGCCCAGCCAGGTCCGGACGATGAGCATAAGGGACCACCCACCGCTCCGCCCTATCGTTCGGTGGAGGATCTGCTGCGGCTGGAGAGGCCGGCGGAGCTACCACAGGCATATCTGGAACAGCTTCAGGCCTTGCGCCTCGTGCGCCAGTCAGCGCGGCGCCACCCCATTGTCTTGACACTCTTCAACCCCATCTCGGTCCTCGGCGACTTGGTGGAACCAGAGGAATTGTTGCTTGAGGCGATGCAGACCGCAGGCAGCGCGGTCTTCCAGGCTTTGGACGTCATCAGCCAAGCGCTCCTGCGCTACGCCCGGGAGGGGTTGCGTCAGGGCGCCGATGGCCTCTTTTATGCCACCACAGAGTGGGCCAGCGCAGAGCGAATCCCTTGGGAATGGTACCAGCGTTTCGCTCTTCCCTATGACCAACTCCTCTTGGAGGCCGTGCGCGAAGCTCCCTTTAATATCCTTCATGTCTGTGGCCATGAGAACTTCCTGCCCCATCTCTGGCAACTGCCGGTGGCTGCCTTCTCCTGGGATGCGACAGATCCCACCAACCCCTCACTGGCTGAGGCAGCGCGCAGGTGCGACCGGATCCTGATCGGAGGAATGGACCGTGAATTTCTCTGCGATGCTTTGCCAGGGGAAGTGGAACGGACGAGGCGGGTGGTGATCGAAGAGGCTGCCGCATGGCCTTTCATCCTGGCGCCCGGCTGCGCGTACCGGCCTTCCACGCCTTTGGCCAACCTGCGCGAACTGGTGGGAAGCGCCCAGGGATGGATGTCCTAGTCTCAGAAGTGGTGGGTTTCTGCCACGGCGTAGAGGGCGCCGTGGCAGGAGTGTTGCGGCAACGGCGGCCCGGATGGACCTTCACCCTGGGCCCTCTGATCCACAACCCTCAAGTGGTTCGCCGGCTGGAGGAGGAGGGGGTGGCAGTGCGTCAATCGCTGGAGGAGTTCCAGGCCGGAGAGATCTTGGTGATACCAGCTCAAGGAGCGCAGCGAACGGTGTGGGAGGAAGCCGAACGAAGGCAAATCCCCCTTCTTGACTTCACTTGTCCTGAGTTGCAACGGACCCGATCCCTCCTGCAAGAAGCTGCCCGGCAGGGGTATTTCTTGCTGTTCCTGGGAGACGCTGGCCACGCCGAGACGGAGAGCCTACTCTCCTTCCTGCCGGAAGCTCGGCTGCTATCCGGCTTGACCGAATTGGAAGGGCTCCCTCTTGAGAATAAAAGGGTTGCCCTCTTTGCCCAAAGCACCCAAAGCAGTGAACTGTTGGCATCCTTCGCCGCTGCGCTGGCGCCCCAGGTAACGGAGTTGCGCGTCTTTAACACGATCTGCGCGGCCACGCGCCGCCGGCAAGAGAGCTTGCGCCGGATCTTGCCAATGGTGGAGGCGGTGGTCGTGGTGGGGGGGAGGAACTCGGCCAACACGCGGCGTTTGGCGGAAGTGGCCGAACGAGAGGGGAAACGCGTCTTCTTCCTGGAGAGTGCGGACGAGCTTCAAGCAGAATGGTTTAAAGGGATCAGCGCGGTGGGCGTGGCCTCCGGAGCGTCCACGCCGGCCAGCGTAGTTGAAGAAGTCGTCGCTGGGCTGAGGCGGATTAGCGCTTCTTACCCATGAAGGTGAAAAAGCTTACCGCCCCCCCCACCATCAGGCTGATGTAGTAGGTAAGGAAACGCCAGAGCAGCACGAACACCCCTAAGAGGGGGTACGGGATCAGGTTAGAAGCGAAAAAGATGGCAGCAAAGCCCGCCTCTGAGACCCCTGCCGAGCCGGGAGTCGGCGCGTAGGCCGCTGCCAGGTAGAAGATCAAACTTACCGCCAAGATTTGCAGGAGGGGGCTGTTCACGCCCAGACCCCACAAGAGCAAGGCCGGGACTGAGAGGGTCATCACCCACAAGAGCAGGCTATAGAAGGCGATCAGCAGAAGGTTTCGTTTCTTGGCGCCGGTGAGCATTTGGACGGAATCGTGGAAAGTCTGCACCTCTCGCAAGATCCCATCTGCCGCTTGGTTCAGTTTCTGCCGGCTCCAGAAACGCGTCAGCCATCGCCAACCGAGGATCGAACGAAGCAGAGGGGTCAGCTTCTGGGGTCGCAACATGAAGAAGATGAGGGCGCTGGTCACCAGAACATAGAGAACTATGCCGATGTTGAGGGCTGTGTTCAATAGGGGAGGCAACGACCAGGCCGACTTGGTCAGAAGCAGCCATGTCGGGATCCCCAGAGCCAAAGCCAGGCGGGCAATAGTGCTCATGATGGTCTTGACTAAAATGACGGCCGTGGATTTCCCCGCGCTGACTCCATGTTTGGCCAAGAGATAGACCTGGAGAGGCTCCCGGCCCGAATCGAAGGGAGTGATGTTGGCGAAAAATGAACCCACCAGGGCGATCTGCAGCGCTTTAGCGAAGGGCAGTTGGTCGCCGATGGCGTCAATGATGGTACAGAGCCGACCCGCCTCCAACACCCAGTTGAGGATGATCAAAACGAGCGCGGCGGTCAAGTAGAGGAAGTTCACTGCCGAGAAGGCCTGGCTGAGGTCGGCTTTTGTGTAGTAAAGCAAGAGGCTGATGGCCAGCACAGAGAAAGCTACGGCCAGCAATACACCTCGCCATAAGGATCGGGACCGGATCTGCGGTGGGCTGCTTTCGCGCATAGATATATCATTATACGGAGAAGCGGGAAGGGTTTACAATCGGATCGATGACCGACTCTCCTGACCCCTCCGGCAACGCCGCACCCTCTCCACTCTCTCCACCGGGAAGGCGGCCTACCTCTTTTCGCAGCCGCCTCTTCTGGGTGTTGATCCCGGTTTTGGCAGTGGTGTTCTTAGCCTTGGTGATCTTTCGCCTTCCGCTCCTCTTCCCGGTGGCCCCGGCCTTTCCCCCCCTCTCTTCTTATCCCCTGGTCCAGCCGGCCAGCGAGAACCTCTCCCCGGGACGTTTGCCGTTGGAGTTCAGTGAAACCGCTTCTTCTCCATCCGAGATCCCGCTGCAGTTGATGATCTACCGCACAGGAGGCGCGGTGGACCTGCCCTTCGTGGAGGATCTCTGCCGGCGTCTCTCGGTCTTCCCTTCCATTCGCATGACCCCCCAAGCTTTCCTCGCCGGTGTAAGCGAAGAACTTCTGGTATGGCGCAACTCGGGCAGTTTCACGCTCTCTCTTCCCAGGAAAAGCGGGCCCTTGCGGATGCTATCCGGGGAGCAAGCCATCGAGCAGGCAGGCGCCTTTCTGGAGGAGAAGGGCCTTTGGCCGAAGGAAGCGATGACCAGCCGGATCACCCTCCTGGATCCCAGCAGGGAGCAGGTCACAGTGCAGTTCTGCCGCTGGCTGGAAGGCGTCTTGGTGGCCGACTCTTCCCTGGAGGTTTCTTTCCTCGGCGAGCAGGTGGCCAGCGTCTACAGTAATTGCCGTCCGCTTCAAGCCCTTCAGGATTACCCCCTACTGACCTTCGCACAAGCCAAAGAGCGCCTCCTTGCTCAAGGTTTGGGTGATTTCCAAGTCCAGGGGGCGCGCTTGGTCTACCAAGAGGCAGCGCCCAAGGAAGAGCAGCGCTACTTATTGCCGGTCTTCGCCTTTTGGGGGAAGCGCAGCGATTCTGGCCAACCCTTCCTCTACAAGGCGTGGGCCCTTGATATCGTCTATCTGTCTCCGTGAGAGCGCCGCTTTATTGACAGCAGCCATTCCTCTCGGGTATGAATAACGGCATGACCGACGTTACGACTTGGGGATGGTTTGTGTGGGTAGAAGTGCTGGCCTTGGGCGGTTTAGCGGGCTGGATTGTGGATCTC
>CAYXFH010000015.1:0-4295 GCA_964464245.1 uncultured bacterium | reverse complement strand
TAGCCCCTGGGCAAGCATTCGTACGATCAGGTCGATGGAAATCCTAGTCCCACGGATGACCGGCTTTCCTGACATTACTTCTAAATTCGTCTGTTTCCGTTCCTGCATTTCCATTCTCTGGTTTACCCTCGTCTCCACTCTAGTGATTCATCCTGGTTGCGTCAAGGCTACGGATGGTACCGAAAACTGTTTCCGAAATTCCCAGCGGGCACTCGAGGTATCTCCGATGCGGTTTGGCAAGCGGAAAAGTAGCCAGTCCCCTTTTTGGGTTAGGCGCGGTCCAGTCTGCCGTTGATCACCTTCCACTGATGCGCCATCTCGCCATTACCTTGGTTGTTTAAAAACGAACTGCCAGATCCTTCAGCGCTGAGTTCACCCTAGAAATTAGTCGCTGTCCCCAATCAACCCTACGCAATAGCTTGAAGCCCCTTTTTCTCAACGACCGTCAGCAGTCGCAATGCCGGGCCGCCGGGCTTCTTGACACCCCTTTCCCAATCAGAGACAAGATTTTTCGACACATTCAGGTATCGCGCAAAGACGGACTGGGAAAGGCGCTCCCGTGAACGAATGGACTTGATCTGCTCGGGACTGAGCGAGCGAACCGGAGTCAGGCAAGCCTCATCGAACTCGCGCAGGGTCTGCTTATCAATCGCACCTACTTCGTGCAATGCCTCCATAGTTTCATGAATGGCGGCGAACGCTTTACTCCGATACTTCTTTACCATCGTTGTCAACCTCCTCAAGCTGGTCATTCCGAATCAGCGCACTAACCACGCCACCGCCCAAGTTGGCATCCACTTGGCCATCTTCGAGTCTTGAACCGCCTCCAGAAGGACCGCATTCCAGATCACCTGCGCGCGGGCAAACCGTACAAACCAGGCATTCTTAAAGATCCGCATCATACATTTTACAAAATATCACACAAGGTGTGATAGTGCCAAGTCAACGAACTCACAACTCGTCACTATCTAAACTCGAAGCTCGTTATTCGAAACTGTCTAGGCCAAATAGGGTTGTCTATCGGTGGGAGGGCGGCGGGATGGAAGCCAGCAATTCTTGCAGGGTGCGCCGGTCCGCGGCGGACAATCCTTGTAATTCCAGTTTCTGCCAGTCAGCTCCCGGGGCGGTTGGTCAGCTCTTCCAAGCGGTGGATAGACAAGGAGAGGGCGAAGAGGGGATTGTGTACCCCGTGGGCGATGGAGGCGGAGAGCATCCCCAGGGAGGAGAGCTTCTCCTGCAGGATAATTGCAGCCTGGGCGTTTCGCAGGTCGGTGTAGGCGCGGTCTAGTCTGCCAACCGGGTTGGGAAGATGCTCTGTTCCGCTGAACGAGCCAGCCCCGATTAGGCTATCGCCAGGGAAAAGGTAACCACGCAATTCTCCGCACATTTTGTAGGGCGGGAAAAACAGCCTTTCGCATTCTACTCTTCTCAAGTGGAAGGAACTTGTTCCAAATGAAAGATAGGAGGAGGAATAGTTACGCCTGTTCCAAACGACGAGCCATTCTCGCAACGATAGCAAAAGCCCTGTCCAGGTCAAAGTCGCGGTAGTCTTGCGCCCGGAGCACCGGTTTCAAGCGGGCTTCTCGTTGCCTCCGCAAAATGGTCAAGCGTTCCGCGTTGATGGTTACCGGCGCATTACCCGGAATGGCCAGTTTCCTTCGAATGAAATCAAGGAACTGGGAATCATCCAAGGGCAGCAATTGTTTTTGGTGGGCGAAGTCAATATCGAAGAAATCCCGTACAGCTATATCCGGCCTGGAAAGGGCGGCGCGAAACTTCTCGGCCCATGCTTCCAGTTGCGCAATGCAAGGAAACGGCACAGTTTCCGCGGACCTTCCCGAAACGGGATGGCGGAGGAGCGTTTGGGCCATCCCGATGTAGACCGGCAGGAGCAAAGGTTCGCGTAAGCTGATTTCGATGCGGATGGTCTCGTCTTGGTTATTCAACAGCGATTGATATTTCAAGCTCCCCACGTATTGGCGCGATTCGTTCTGGCCGGAGAGCGGTTCCGCTTCCGAGAAAGAAGGGGTTCTTTCCAGTATCGTGGCAACGGTTTCCTTCAACAGAACCCCTAGTCTCCTTCTTTCCCCTCGTGAAGAATCTGTCTCCAGTGGTACAGCGAAGTCCAAATCTTCACTCAACCTGTAGAAGCCGGCGTAGACTTTGGATAGGCAGGTTCCACCCTTGAAGACCAATGGGTTCGGGTCTGCCGCGGCGAGCAAGGCCAGGATCAGGCTGCAAAAGTAGTCTTTCTCGATCAGCCGGGCAGCGAATCCGGTTTGTGACGCCGTGAAATTGATAGCCTCCGAAAACAGCGCCGGATCTTCGTGCCAATGGAGAGGCATGAAACTATGCCCGGTCATTGAGCACAACACCCCAGCGGCGATCCACTTTCCCTCGCTTCGGCCAGATCGGAACCCAGGGGATCAAGCCAGTAGACGGAGGCAGTTTCTCTTGCAATTTGAGCAGAAGCGCCGGGGCTACTCCTTCTTGGTCCAGCAGCGCACCGATCCGCCGCACTGTTCCGCGATTTCCGTAGCGGATCGTCAGTTGCACCAGGTCGCCAATATCCACCCGGTTGGCTGCCAGCTCCCCTCGGATCCAGTTATAGGCTCGTGGTAGGCTGTCGAATCTCGACCAATCGTAAACACCGTCCACCAGAGTTCTTGCGCGTGAGGAATAGAACGCTCGAGCGCCATTGGCAGCTACGGTTTCCTCGGTGTCACCCAGCCGTTCGTCCGCTACTTTGATCAAGCTAATCGCCACCGAACCGATGATCCGTTCTCCCGATAACCGGTTATTGTAGGCATAAATCCGCGTGGGAACCTGCGAGTCGAATCCGTAACGGTTGAAGGCGTTGGGCCCGGTGATTTGGTAGCGGCCCTCCCGATCCTCTAGCAGAGCATTCAGTGCCGAAGCCTCGTCCGGGCTCCAGGCTCCGCCTAGTGGCAGTCGGGGCGGCACAAGATACAATCCGCGCCGCACCTGAGCGATCAACCGACCTCGATCCAGCCGGGTGAAAAGTTCCCGCTCTTGTTTACCGGTGATCCCAAGGGCTCCGCTGAGGTCGCCCGTTCGCAAAGCTTGCAAGTTGCGCAGTTGGATATAGGCAAAAGCTTTCCATTCCAAGTTGCCCATCGTTTGCATCATGAATGTATTCTATTTCTCTTAAATTGCTTGTCAAGCAATTACAGGAAAATAGTGTGCATTCGTCGGTAGAACGCGGCAAGGTCGTGAGCGACGGGGGTGGATGGGCCTACCGGCGTTGGGGACCGGAGTGGGGATTGCTTTCGATGGGAGATCAGGCGCGGAAGGGCGGCTGATGGACGAGATGGGCGGCGGGAGAGCGGCCGACAGAGGCCAGCAATTCTTACAGGGCCTGGCGGTCTTCGGCGGAGAGTCCCTGGGATTCCAGCTTCTGCCAGTCGGATCCAAGGCGGCGGGTCAGCTCTTCCAAGCGGCGGGTGGAGACGGAGAGGGCGAAGAGGGGATTGTGCACCCCGTGGGCGATGGAGGCGGAGAGCATCCCCAGCGAAGACAGCTTCTCCTGCAGGATGATCGCGGCCTGGGCGTTTCGCAGGTCGGTGAAGGCGCGGTCCAGTCTGCCGTTTATCACCTTCCACTGGTGCGCCTGGTATGCCTGCGCAATGCTTGGCGCAACCTTGCCTGCAATTCTTCCAAGCATTGCCATTGCTTCGCTGGACAGCGGTTCCAAATCCCAATCTGGGACATCATTAACGTCAAGGTTGCCAAGCACAATCTCTTCTTTTGATGTTGCATAAACTGCAATAGTAGGCACCGAGATTGCCGAGTTTGAACGCAATACATAACTAAAGTCAATCTCCCGGTTCCACCTCCTTGAGGTGTTGTTATGCAATTCCGTCAATAAATCCAGCGTTCTTTTGTGGATTATGATCAATTACGATGCGTTGTAATTCATCCTGCAATTCGCAGCTCGTCATCGCCACTCGCAGCTGCCTCCACTTTGTCATCACCGTCTCTATTTTGTCATCTTGAGCAGAGCGAAAGATCTAGCCGTTGAATTGTGGAGTTAATGCCAGACCCTTCGCAAAGACGCTCAGGTGATGAATGGGGAATCTGCTCGCCGCTCGAAACTATCTGTATTCATCACTTCTTTGGGAAATACCGCGTTCGCGGCAGCTCCGCAAAATCCTGATCCTGCGTCCAGATCACCGCATCAAATGTGTTGGCTGTGGCAATCACGATACTGTCCGCCATGGGGATCTTTCTCTCAAGGCTGATTTTTGCCGCTTGAACGGCTATTGTGTCGTTTA
>CAYXFH010000014.1:0-7472 GCA_964464245.1 uncultured bacterium | reverse complement strand
TGTCCCCGACCTGGATACATTCGCCGTCGTCCCTTGGGACCGCGGTCAAGACACCACGACAGCCCGCTTTATCTGCGATGTGTACACGCCGCAAGGCCAACCCTTCGCCGGGGATCCACGTCAGGTTCTGCGCCGCGTCTTGGGCGAAGCCGAGAAAATGGGCTTCTCCTTTCAAACAGGGCCGGAACCGGAGTTCTTCATCTTCAAGGCCCAGCCGGATGGCATCGTCGCGGCTCAGCCTCACGATCACGCCGGCTATTTCGATGTCTCCACCGATGTGGCTACCCAAGTGCGTCGCCAGATGGTCAACGCTCTGTCTTCCTTTGGCATCGAGGTAGAGGCTCATCACCACGAGGTAGCCATCGGCCAGCACGAGATCGATTTCCGCTATGCCACGGCGATGCAGACCGCCGACAATGTCATCACTTTGCGTTTAACTGTGAAAGCGGTGGCTCAACGGAACAACCTCTACGCCACTTTCATGCCAAAACCGATCTTCGGCATCAACGGCTCGGGTTTGCACGTGCATCAAAGCTTGACCGATCTTGGGACTGGCAGCAATCTCTTCGTCGATCGCCAGGATCCCTATGGCATTTCCGCGCTGGCCAAACGCTTCATCGCCGGCCAGCTCCACCACGCCCGTGGAATGTGCGCTGTGCTTGCGCCTCTGGTCAATTCCTACAAACGCTTGGTTCCGGGCTTTGAAGCCCCTGTCTACATCTCTTGGGGTTGCACCAACCGATCTGCCCTGATCCGCGTCCCCCGCATCAACCCGCACCAACCGGAAGCTACCCGCTTGGAGTTGCGCTGCCCTGATCCTTCCTGCAATCCCTACCTGGCCTTCGCTGTGATGTTGGCTTGCGGTTTGGACGGGATTAAGCGCGACTTGCCCCTGCCGGAGGCCTCCGAGGAGGACCTTTACCACCTGAAGAACAGCTGTGACTTGCCACACCTGCCGGGTTCCTTACGGGAGGCGGTGGAGGAGCTGGAGAAGGACGAGGTGGTGGCTCAAGCCCTGGGCGAGCATGTTTATCAGCGGTACCTGGAAGCCAAAACGCAGGAATGGCAAGAGTACCGGCGGCAAGTCACCGCCTGGGAATTGGAGCGCTACTTGCCCGTCTTCTAGAGTAGCGGCCTATCTCCACATATCAAGGAGCAGGAGGTTCGCCTCCTGCTCCTTCTCTTGAACCATTCAATACTGCCGCAGACTAATTGCACCAGCACACCACGATGAAAGGGCCGGCGTTGCCGGAAGAGGATCTTCCCGGCAACTTGACAGCCCCCGGCAACTTGACAGCCCCCGGCAGGGTGCTCTGTTAGAACTCGGCGCTGGTTTTCTCCTTCCGTCCGAAGCCGCCTAGCTTGGAGAAGACGACCGCCCCAATGACGATCACCAAACCAATCACTGCCGTGATGATCACCCCGGCGGTGAGGTTGTTCTGATATTGAACGAGTACCGGTGCGGCAAGCAAGGACACCAAGTTGATCACTTTGATCAAAGGATTAAGGGCAGGCCCAGCAGTGTCTTTGAGGGGATCGCCGACAGTGTCGCCAACCACCGAAGCCTTATGAGCCTCGGAGCCCTTCCCGCCATAGAGCCCGTCCTCGATCATCTTTTTGGCGTTGTCCCAAGCGCCTCCGGAAGTCGACATGAAGACGGCCAGAAGTTGACCGGAAAGGATCACGCCGGCCAGCAAGCCCCCTAAAGCCTCAACGCCCAGCAATATGCCAATTACCAAGGGCAAAAGGACAGCGATGATGGCCAGTGGGATCAATTCCCTTTGAGCGGCTGTTGTGCTGATACCCACAGCTCGCTTGTAGTCCGGAGCGACTGTGCCTTCCATGAGGCCGGGGATACGGAACTGCCGCCGCACTTCCTCGACGATCAGGCCGGCCGCGCGAGCCACGGCATTGATCATCAGGGAGGAGAAAAGCCAAGGAATAGAACTCCCTACCAGCGCCCCGATGAAGACAATCGGTTGGGAGATGCGGATTCCGGTGGCAAGCAAGGTCTGGGCAGCAGGGATGCCCAGGTTGGCTTGCTGCACCAGAGAGACATCAGCCAGAAAAGACCCAAAGAGCGATACTGCAGCGATCACCGCTGAACCGATGGCCACCCCTTTGGTGATCGCTTTGGTGGTGTTGCCTACTGCGTCAAGGTCGGCCATGATCTGGCGGGATTTGGGCTCCAGCTTGGCCATCTCGCCAATGCCGTTGGCGTTGTCGCAGATCGGGCCGAATGAGTCCATGGCGACGTTGTTGCCGGTCAGGGTAAGCATCCCGATACCGGTCATGGCTACTCCGTAGAGGACGAAGATGACATCTTGCCCCCAATAGATGACGACAGCGGAGAGGATGGTGAGGGCGATCACCAGAATTTGCCAGACTGACGACTCGAAACCGACCGCCAAACCTCGCAAGATCAGCGTTGCTGCGCCTGTCTTGGAGGCTGCGGCGATTCCTTTGACGGCTCCGTGATGGGTATCGGTGGATAATTTGGTCAGCTCATCGATGACGATGGCCAGGATGATCCCCACGGCCACGGAGAGGAAAGCTCGCCATTCGCCCATATAGAAGTAAGCCAGTGCGGCGAAGGCAACCAGGGAAATCCCGGCTGAAGTGTAGAAGCCGCGGTTGATTGCCGACATGGCATTGGTGGAGGCGTCGTTTCTCCCCCCCCGGACCAAATAGGTGCCGATGATCGAGGCGAGTACACCGATCCCGCGCACCAATAGCGGGAAGATAATCCATTTCACCTCCCCGGTGATCGCGACCAGGGCAAGTCCCAGGATCAACCCGGCGACGATGGTCACCTCGTAGGATTCGAAGATATCGGCGGCCATGCCGGCGCAGTCACCCACATTGTCCCCGACCAAGTCGGCGATGACGGCGGCATTGCGGGGGTCATCCTCGGGGATGTTCTTCTCCACTTTCCCCACCAGGTCTGCCCCCACATCGGCGGCCTTGGTAAAGATGCCGCCCCCCACGCGCATGAAGAGCGCTAGCAGGGTGGCGCCGAAACCGAAGCCCAGTAGGGCGTCGGGGGCAGCGATGCCGAAAATAATAAAGATGATGGTCCCCCCCAACAACCCCAGCCCATCGGTCAACATCCCGGTGATGGTCCCGGCTCGGTAAGCGATCTTCAGCGCCTCACCGAAGCTCTTGCGGGCCGCGGCTGCCACACGAACGCTACCCTGAACGGCCATGCGCATTCCGAACTGGCCGACCATCAAGGAGAAGATCGCCCCCATGATGAAGGCAATCGCCCGGCCGATGCCAATGATGACCCGTACCTGGTCGGGCGTCATACCGGCGAAGCGTTCCAGCGCCTGTGGACTCGGGGGAACGATGTACACCGAGAAAAAAAGAACGACTGTAAGTACGGCAACCAGGGGAGCGATAGTCTTCAGTTGACGCCCAAGGTAGGTGTCCGCCCCCTGGCGGATAGCGTTCCAGACCTCCTGCATCTTGGCCGTTCCCTTCTCCTTGCGCATGATCTGGCTACGCAGCAGCATGGCGTAGCCAAGGCCCAGCAAGGCGATCAGGAGCACAACCCAGATAGCAATGGTCTCAAACGGTGTTGCGTGTAGGCTGCCCATATACCCTTCCTTTCTCTGAACTCCACTCTTTCCGCATGGGCCGGAGGTCTATAAACTTCCGGTCAATCCAAGGAACCTCCGTCCCCCGGATTGTAACGAAAGGGATAGGGCTCCGCAACGCCGAGAGGGTGCAGGCAGGATCGGCGGCTGGAAGGAGCGGGGAATGAGGCCGTAGGGGGCGGGTTTCAAACCCGCCCCCTACATGTGCTGCCGTTGGCTGATTCTTGACATGCTTCCGCAGGCTGATTTGTAAATGCCGGATCGAGGGGCGAGTGGCTTCCCAAGGCTACTCGGTTTATTATAGTGTTCGCAAGCACGAATCGATCCACGCCGGTTGTCCCCGGGGAAACCCGGAGGCCTGCTGTGGAAACGCGAATAGGAGGAACTAGCGTTGAAACGTTGGCAGAAAGCGCTCATCTGGGCGCTCGTCATTGCCCTGATCGCTGGGGGCGTGACTTGGATCATCCTGGCTCAAAGAAACCGCCGGGCTGAGCCCCCCCCTTTGGTCAAGGCGGAGCGCGGCGCGATCGCCCGAACACTCTCCCTGGCCGGCAGTATCGCGGTCCTCAACCAAGTCAATGTCACCGCCCGCAGCGTCGGGAAAGTGTCCGTCATCCTTGTAGACCCTGGTCAGCAGGTAAACGAGGGCGACGAATTGGTTCGCCTCGCCTCGCCGGAGCTGGAGGATCAGGTGAGTATCGCCCGGGTTAACCTGGAATCCGCACAGTTGCGCCTGCAGCAATTGCAGGACGGGCTCTCAAGCGCTGACTTGGTCCCTCTGAAGATCGCCCTAGATAAGGCCACCACTGACTTGGCGACCGCCAAGGATGCCAAACTGCGCGCGGAAGAGACCATCTCCCTGACCGCCTCCACCGCCCAGCAAGCCGTTGTCACCGCCCAGCGCCGCCTCAAGGAAGCGCAGGACAACCGCTTGCTCAGCCAGCAAAGCCTGGATCTTGCCGTGCAGGCGGCTGAGGATGCTGTCACCAATGCTGCCAAAGACCTGGTTACTGCCCAGGACGACCTCAAGGAAGCGCAACGGCAGAAGGAAAACGCCCCCAACGACGCCGCCGAGCTGGCAGCGGACCAGGCTGTGAAAGCCACCGAGCGGGCCGTTACAATGGGGGAGCGGATCCTGGAGGGAAGCCGCCAGAAGCTGGAGGGGCAGAAGCTGACCCGCGACCAGCAACTGGCTCTGGCTGATAGCCAGATCAAAGCCGCCCAAGACGCGATCACCCAAGCCGAGCAAGCCCAAGAACAGCGTCAATTGGCCAACCGAGATGCTAGAATCCAGGCTGACAATGCCGTGAAATTGGCGGAATATGCGCTGCAGGCGGCGCAGGCCAATTACGACAAGGCCACCGCCGCTCCCTCACCGACCACGCTTAGTCTCGCTGAGAAAGCAGTAGAGACGGCACAACTCACTCTCAACGCTCTCCTGCGCCAACAGACCGACACGGTGATCCTCGCGCCCGTCAAGGGCACGGTCGGGGTGGTGAACGTGAAAGTGGGAGATACCCTGACACCCGCCTTGCCGGTGATCGTCTTGGTCGACGCACAAGCCCTGGAAGTCCAGGTCAACGTGCCAGAGGTTAACGTGGGTCAACTGCAAGTCGGGATGGAGTCGAAAGTCACCGTTGATGCCTACCGCGGTCGCATTTTCAATGCCGCCCTCGACTCGATCAACCCGTTGGCTACCGTCATCCAGGGGGTGGTCAGTTACACCGCCCACTTTACCCTCGACCCGGAGGGGGTTCTTCTCCTCAAGCCGGGAATGAGCGCTGAGGCTCAGGTGGTGGTCGCCGAATCGAAGGATACGCTGATCATCCCTCGTTCCGCGATGCGCATGCTCAACGGCAGTTATACCGTCGAGCTGTGGAACGGAGAGAAAATGGCCACCACGGTCATCGAGCCGGGGATCCTGACCGACACCGAAGTGGAAGTGAAGAGCGGCTTGAAAGAAGGCGACCAGGTGGCGCTCTCCGCCAGCGGCAATCTCTCCACCTTCGACCTGACCAACTTCGGCATGCCCACCACGAGCGCCCCCAAGTAACGGATGAACGCAGTCATCGTCATCCAGGATGTGACCAAGACCTACAGCCTCAGCCGGGACTTCAGCGTCAAAGCCCTGCGCGGCGTCAGTTTCCAGATCGAGGAAGGGGAGTTCGTGGCCATTATGGGTCCTTCCGGCTCTGGGAAATCAACGCTGATGAACATTCTTGGCTGTCTCGATGTGGCCAGCTCCGGCGCCTACCTGCTGGATGGGATCGACACCCGCCAGATGACCGACAACCAACTGGCTCGTTTGCGCAACCACAAGATCGGGTTCATCTTCCAGAACTTCAACCTCCTCCCCCGCACCATCGCTCTGGAGAACGTGGAACTGCCTCTGGTCTACAACGGCATGCGCAATACGCGGAAGCTTGCCGAGGATGCTTTGCGCAAGGTCGGCTTGGGTGACCGCCTGATGCACAAGCCCAATGAGCTCTCCATCGGCCAGCAGCAGCGCGTAGCCATCGCCCGCGCTTTGGTCACCAACCCCTCCTTGATCCTGGCCGACGAGCCCACCGGCAACCTCGATACACGCTCCTCGGAAGAAGTGATGGCCATCATCCAGGGGCTGAACGCAGAGGGGAGGACCATCGTCATGGTCACGCACGAGCCGGACATCGGACAACACGCCAAGCGCATGCTCCGGGTTCGCGACGGCCTGGTTACCGCCGACGAAGTGGTGAGAGACCGCATGGATGCCAAGCGCGAACTTGCCAAGATCCCGGAGGAAGAGTCGATATGAGGTTCTGGCGCAGCATCAAGCTGGCCTTCCGCGCCCTCGTCATCAATAAAAGCCGGGCTGTCCTAACCATGCTTGGGGTGATCATCGGTGTGGCCGCTGTGATGATGATGCTCTCCGCCGGCACCGGCGCCCAAATGGCAGTGACCGACCAGATCCAGTCCCTTGGCTCCAATATCCTCCTGGTAATCCCCGGCCAAATGAGCTCCGGCGGGGTCAGCATGGCCGGAACCCAGAGCAAGCTGACCATGGAAGACGCTCAATCCCTGGCTCAGATTGGCGGGATCAAGGCGGTGATCCCCTCCTCAGGCCGCATCTCCCAGGTGGTGGCCGGGGACAAGAACACCAGCACCAACGTCATCGGCACCACCCCAGACTATGAGACCACCCTCAACTCCCCAGTCCAGTTGGGCAGCTTCTTCACCCAGACTGAAGTGGACCACTGGGAGCGCGTGGCAGTGCTGGGCTCGCTCGTCGCCGAAAAGCTCTTCGACGGCGCCAACCCGGTCGGACAGACCATCGAGGTGATCACCCAGGATCCCCGTACCCAGCAGACCACGCGTGGCGTTCTGCGGGTAATCGGGGTGGCGGCCCCCAAGGGGGCATCGGGCTTCCTCAACTGGGACGACCGCATCCTGATCCCCATCACGACCGGGCAAAAACTGCTCTTCGGCAACAAGAACCTCGGCTCGATCAGCGTAGAAGCGACCGATGTGGACCTTATGCCGGACATCGCCGCCGAGGTGGATTCTCTTCTGCGTTTGCGCCATAACATCGCTGACGGGAAAGAGGCGGATTTCACCATCTTCAGCCAACAAGACATCCTCGGAACCCTTAGCATCGTGCTGGGGTACTTCACCATCCTCTTGGCCGGGATCGCCGGCATCTCCCTATTGGTAGGAGGGATCGGCATCATGAACATCATGCTGGTCTCAGTCACTGAGCGCACGCGGGAGATCGGATTGCGCAAGGCCATCGGCGCTTTGCGGCGAGACATCGTCCTGCAGTTCCTGATCGAGGCCATTGTCCTCTCCACCACCGGCGGGTTGATCGGCATTGTCATCGGGTACATCGGTTCCGTC
>CAYXFH010000013.1:0-13064 GCA_964464245.1 uncultured bacterium | reverse complement strand
GGGAACTCCGGCTGCACGGGCCATCTCCGCCCCATCGCCGGTGTGAGCGGTGATAACTGTTGTGGAGAGCTGCGGAGTCATTCGTTCGTGGATGTTGACCTCTCCTTGGTTCTCAGCGAAATAGTCAGGGCGGACCAATTTACCGACATCATGGTAGTAGGCGGCGACACGCGCCAACAATACGTTGGCTCCGATCGCCGAAGCAGCGCTCTCGGACAGCGAAGCCACCATCACGCTGTGCAGGTAGGTGCCGGGTACCTCCAGGAAAAGGCGACGCAAGAGCCGTTGGTTAGGATTGGCCAACTCGATCAAATGCAGAGGCGAGGTCAGGTCGAAGAAGCTCTCGGTAGCCGGCAGCAGCAGGAAGAAGATAGCGAAGACACCGGAAAGGATGCCATTAGCGAAAGCCCAACCCATCTCTTCCAGCATCAGCATCCCTTTTCCCAAGCTGAGCCCGGAGGCGCCCACGGCGAAAGCCAGGGCTAGCCCGGTAGTCAAACCTGCCGCCAGAAAATCCCCTGTTTTTCCCACCCGCCGCACGGAATAAGCCCCTGTTGCCCCACCCAACAGCATGGCGAAGCTGAGGAGGAAGTCGTTGCCCTGAATCAATCCCACCGCCAGCGAGGCGAAGATGGCGAAGACCACGGCGAAGGGCAGGTTGAAGAGAGAAGAGAGACAAATGGCCGCCAGGGGGATGGGGATCAAGTAGATGAAGCGCGGCGGCAGAAAACGGGCTGCCAACACGATCAAGGTGAAGAGGAGGGCGACGAAGAGCATTCGGCGAATAGTGAGGAAGTCGGAGCCGAAGTACAAGCTGAAAGCGGTCCAGGCAGCGAAGAGGGCAAGAGAGATAAGGACTGTGCCGACCAGTTTCTCCCAAGGGAACTCGCGCCGTTGCAGGCCAAGCGCTTCCAGCATGGGAAGCTGTTCCTCCCGTACTGTTTCCCCTTTCTTGACGATGATCTCTCCCTTGGCGATTTGTCTGCGGACTGGGTCGACCGAGTTCCGCGCTACCTCGCGACGCCGTTCTGTTTCTTCCCGGTCCAGGGTCAGGTTGGGTGTAATGGCTGCCTGACAGGCCGCCACCATCACTGCTTTAGCTTCCTCCGGCAAGCCTAGTACGCCGACTTTCTCGCGGATCCGCGAGGAGAGCTGGGTAAGATCCTCCTCCTTGACCCCAGCCGCCAGGAACTGCTGGGCGATGTCCATCGAGTAGGAGAGAAGGGTGGTCCATAGGTGGGAATCGACGCGCAGGGCCGCTTGGATGACATCCGAGGTAAAGGCTGGGGGAAGCGCGGAGGATAGACGGGCGGCCTTCTCCTCGTTGGTCAGAGCGCCGTTGATGACCACCTCTTCGATGGTGTTGAAGAAATTGTTAATTTGGGTGCGCACCATGTTCTGGCGGGCAGGGGTAAAATCCTTCTGATAGACCGGCATTACAGACTGTTCCGCCAGCGCCTGCAGTTCCTCCGTCTTCTGCCCGTCAATATAAATGGCGTTTCGCGGGGCGATGACATCTTCATCGGCCACACTGCCTAAGCTGACATCCACAGTGGGGGGGAACAAGAAAGAGATCAGGACGGCCAGGAAGAGGAGATAGAGCGCCGCCGCCATCAAAAAGAGGCGGAGGCGCTTGGCTCCTGGGGCGATTTGTCTGCCCCTAAGTTCCCAGGCCGTCCTGGGTTTATTCATCGCTTACTCTGTAGAGGCTTTCTTACGCCGAGCGGCTGCTTTCTTCCGACGCAAGACCGATGGAGACACGAAATATTCTCGCCGTTTAATCTCTTTCATGATCCCCTCTTTTTGGACCTGCTTCTTAAAACGCTTGACTAACTCGTCTACAGACTCATTAGGCCTGCGCTTCACTTCGGCCATTCCTCACCCCTCCTTCCGTCGCTGAGTCTATCCAGGGCGGGACGAAAGAACCCGCCCCCCTAGGAGATGGACGTTCAAGTATCACCCTGCCGGGGGCTAGATAGATGGTCTGCCCGCCCCAGGTCCGCAATTGACTGCCATGCGAAATCCACGAGGTCCGACACAGGTCCCCTTCGGTCCGGTCAGGCCCCGCTCTTGCGCCAACCGGCGCCTTGTGAGCAGTAAATTGCCGAGAAATGCTGAGTCCTCTACTTCTTACACGCTGCCACGGGCTATACAGTTGTTGAGTAAATAAGTGGGTGAGGAAGGACAACTAATCCACTAACTCACTAAACCACTTAACCATTAAAGATCCTGGATAACCAACGTTTGATCGTCCTCGTACACCCGGGTGGCAGCCGCATCGCCCTGTATTATACGGCAGAAGAGGCAATCTGTCTTCATATCGCGCTGCCGCGGGCTATTCACCAGAGGTCTGGCTCCTCCTCGCTCACCTTCACCTCGACCAGTTGACCCACTTTTAGACCAGGGTAGGTTGGGAAGGTGAGGTGAATGTAGTTGGGGGTAAAACCGCCAGCCTGGTTTTCCCCGATCTGTTCCACCAACACTGGGAAGGAACGACCCTGAAAACGGCGGCGGAAGCGACCAGGAAGAACTTCAGCAAGAGAACGCAAGCGTTCTAGGCGCAGGCGTTTCTCTCTCTCGTCGACGGAGCCAGTCATCGAGGCAGCAGGGGTGCTCGGCCGGGGAGAGTAGCGGAAAAGGTGTAAACGAGCGAAGCTGACCGCCTCGATGGTCGCCAAAGTAGCTTGGAAATCCTGCTCGCTCTCCCCAGGGAAACCGATCAGGATGTCAGTGGTCAAGGACACATCCGGCCAGGCGGCCCGCGCCGCTTCGACCAAACGCAGGTAGTGAGCCCTGTCATAGCCGCGATCCATGCGCTGGAGAATAGAATCAGAGCCGCTTTGCAACGGGAGATGGAGGTGTGGGCAGAGATGCTCGATGGCGCGGAAGCTTGCCACTGTCTGTGGGCTCAGGTCCATCGGCTCCAACGAGCTCAATCGCAGACGATCCAATCCGGGTAGGCGGTCCAGGCAACGAAGAAGATCGATGAGGGTGGAACCACCTAAGTCGTGCCCCCATGAGGAGAGGTGAACCCCCGAGAGCACCACCTCGCGGAAACCTCGGTAGAGCAGATCAGCCACTTCCGCTTCCACCTCTGGGATGGGTCGGCTTTTGGCTGGGCCGCGCAAATACGGCACGATACAGTAGGCGCAGAAGTGACTGCAACCGTCCTGTACTTTCACCAAGCCACGGGTGCGGCGCCAACTGCGGCCGAAGCTCACAGGGACTGGGAAGGAAAGGCTGAGGGCTTCCAGCAATGCCGTCTCACCACCAGGGGGGAAGCAGCAAGATTTCTTGAAGTCTGGCTGATTTGCAAAGTAGGCGCCGATACAACCGTAGTAATATAGAGGAGCATCCGGGTTCAAACGCTGCAAGCGTCGGGCAACCTGGCTAGCCTCGCGGGCAGCGCGTTCGGTGACGGCGCAACCGCACAGCAGGAAAGCCTGGCTTGCCGGTGAGGGAGGGGTGATCTCCGCTCCGGCCTGGCGAAGGCGCTCCTCCAGGCGGGCAGCGTCGTATTGTGAGATCTTGCAGCCGAGAACGGCCAGCGAGATTCTCAAGGGGAGGAGGATAGGCGGAAGGCGCCGCCGTGCTCCAGGATAAGAACAGCAGCCACTAAACCGGCCACTTCCGTGCGCAAGATACGCTCCCCAAGGTTCACTGCCTGGAAGCCGGCCGACTCGGCCAACTGGGCTTCCTCTGGGGCGAAACCTCCCTCCGGGCCGATCACCAAGATGCCTGCATCCGGAAAGGTTGGCGCCTTTTCCAGAGCATCGAGGAGAGAGCGCTCGGCGTTCTCCCAGCAGAACAGGCGAAGTCCGGCGCTTATTTGCAGGATCTCCTCGAGAGGTGAGAGGGGAGCTACCTGCAAAGGTGGGCAACCAGTCACTTTGGCTTCCTCGTCCGCCAATCGCTGCCAGCGTTCCCGTTTGCGCCGGCCTTCCGGGCTGTCCAGGCGGGGAATGGAGCGAAGAGAGTGAAAGGGCAGCAGACGATGCACACCGACTTGCGCAGCCAAGGTGACGACCTGTTCCATCTTACGCCCTTTCGGCAAGCCCTGGGCCAGATCCAACGAGAAGGGAGGCGGCTGAATAGGCTGGGTTTGGAGGATTTTTCCAAGGAGCTGTTCTCCCCGGAAGACCAGTTCCACCTGCAGACGTTGGCTGCCGCAGAGGACATCGACTTTATCTCCTGCCTTCTTGCGCAGGACATGGAGAATGTGATGGCGCTCCTCGGGAGGGAAGAAAATAGTCCGCGGCAACATCTTAGCTCCCGGCAGCTCGATAGCCCGCGGCAACGCGTCTCTGTCGGGTTGGAGGCACTCCGTCGGCAGCCAGAAAACCCGTGCCACTAGGTTTCCTGAGACAGGGCTCTCTCCAGTACCCCAGTGACGCAGGCTAAAAGGCGGATCCCTTTGGCATAATCCATGCGCATCGGCCCAAGTAGGCCTAGAGCGCCATAGGCATAGCGAGACGCCTCGAAGGGCATCGCCAGTAAGGTCAGGTCGTGCATCTCTACCACCTCGTTCTCTTGCCCGATGAAGATCTGCAGATTGCGGCTGGTGAGGTGGCGGTCCAGCACGTCCTGCAGGAGGAAACGACGATCCAGGGCGTCCGCCAAGCGCCGTTGTTTGAAACTGTTGCGGAAGTCACTGGCCAAGAGCAAGTTCTCCGCCCCCTCAACGATCAGGCGCTCGCTTTGCTCGTAAAGAAAGACATTATGGAGAACAGTGGCCAACTGGTTGAGGAGGGAAACCAAACGAGCGGGCTGTTCATCCCTGATTAGGGGCAGTTCCTGCAGGCATTGCCAGGGTGTTTTTCCCAGAAGCCGACGGGAGAGATAGTGAGAAAGGTACTCCAGGTCTTCTTCGCTGACCTCCGCTCCCACCTCCAGAAATTGGTCCTGGATCACTTTCAGGCTGGTCACCAGGATTACCAGCGCTTGCTTGGCGGACACCGGAACGAAATGGATGTGGCGCATGACTTGTTGATTGGCTTGGGGAGTTAAGGCCAGGGAAGTGTAGGTGGAGATGGCGGCAACCAGACGGCAGGCCTCAGCAAGGATGTTGCGCAAGTCTTGGGCTTGGCGGTTCAACACCTGGGAGATCTTCTCTTCTTCCTGGAAGGAGACAGGGGAGAGCGTCAGCAGATGGTCGACATAGATGCGATAGCCTTGCTCGGTGGGGACACGCCCGGCTGAGGTGTGGGGGTGGCTGAGGTATTCCATCTCCTCCAAAGCAGCCAACTCGGCGCGGATCGTGGCCGAGCTGCACCCCAGGGAGTATTTTCGAAGCAGCTCTTCAGACCCGATTGGCTGGCCGTTGAGGATATACTCCTCAACGACCGCCTTCAGGATCGCTTTTCTTCGGTCGCTTAGGTAACTGGTTCCTGTCATGGGTTGGCACACTCCAGGTGAGAGTGCCAACCCATTGTACCTCAAATGCTCCCGACTTGCATTCGCAAGGAACACACTACCGCAGGCTATCATGCTGCCACGCCAGCATTTGTCGGCAGAATTCCCTTTTTTCCTCCAAGCGTAGATAATGGTCTACATGAAGATCCAGCGAACGACTTCGTCCGACGGGGCGAAAAACATTGCTTTGCGCGTAGAGGTCTCTCCTCTCTATGACCTCTTCCTATCCCTTTTTGTGGCCGGCAATCCCAACGCGGATCCTAAACCCGACTTCGTTCGTTCATGGAAGAGCCGTCTCTCGCGTGATGGGCGAAAGGCTTTTCGCTTTTTCTTCGAGACGGAAGAGCACTTGGGCCTTCATGCTCTAGCCTTGGCTTTGCGCTTGCCCTGCCCTCGCACCCTGGATGGTTACTTGACACTGTTGCGGGGGTTGAAGGGGGACGACTTCAGCGTGACGGTGGTAGCTGCCTTGGAGCCCTCGTCTAGCCAGTTGCCGAAGATCGTGCGGGATCTGTACGGTCAATCGTTGCTGGAGCCGGAGGAAGCCTCTTTCTGGGAGGATTTCCGCGGGCGTTTTTCTTCCGAATCAAGGAGCCGTATCGACCGCCTACTCCACGATCCCACCCTGGCCGAGGAGCTGGCGAACCTGCTGGAGGAGCACTGGCGCCTCTTCCTGGACGAGGAGTACCGCCGTTTGCTGCCCTTCTTGCACGAGTCCGCCCAAGTGGTAGAAACCATGGCTCAGACGCTTTCACCAGTTGAAATTATCCCTCATGTGGCTCGCGGCCTGCTCTTTCCTCCGCCAGTGGGGAAGAGGCTAACCTTCGCCCCAGCTTTTTATGCAGCCCCCTTCGTCTTCTCCCAGGAATCGGAAAGCGAATACCTGCTGATCTTCCCGGCCAACGCTGCCATCGCCCAACAACTGGCCGGTGAGGTGAAGGCTGAGCTGATCCGCTCCTACAAAGCTTTAGCCGACCCCACCCGGCTGGAGATCTTGCGCCTGTTGCGCAAGCGGGAGATGTACGCTTTGGAGATCTCGCGTGTCTTGCGCTTGGCTCACCCCACTGTCCTCCACCACATGGCCGCCCTGCGCGTGGGTGGTTTCGTCCAGACCGAGCTGCGGCGGGGGAATAACTACTATGCGCTGAAGAACGAAAGAGCCGAAGAACTGCGTTTTATCTTGGAAAAGTACTTGACAAGGGAACGGGCAACTGTAGATAATGATCTACAAGAGGATGAACATGAATACTTTTGAAAAACAGATCAGCATGAGACTTCGTAAGGAGATGGAAACCCTGATTCCCCCAGCCAGGATGCTGGAGGAGATCCAGCGCCGGCTTCTTACCGTAGTCCAGGAAGAAGACACCTCAATCAGCAGTTGGACAGCCTCTTCGGCCACCTCGGCGCCGGATATGGTCTGTCAATTCCAGGCTGTTCGCTGGCAAGTCGTCTAGGTCGCGGGAAATCTTCCAGTTTACCGCCGGGCTTTTGCTGGTCGTATTGGCCTGTGCTAAAATACTCCCTGCCGGGGGCTGTTAAGCTGCCGGGGGCTGTTAACGCGCTGCCGCAGGCTGTACTGTTGTAATCTGATCTTCCCGTAAATCTGAACTAGGAAGCGTGGTACTCCGTTGAGCAAGTACTTGGGCGAACGTGTGCTGCAGGTCAAAGTCGAAGAGGAGATGAAGCGCTCCTACATTGACTACGCCATGTCGGTGATCGTGGGACGGGCGCTGCCTGATGTGCGCGACGGGTTGAAGCCGGTGCATCGTCGCGTCCTCTATGGGATGCTGGATCTGGGCAACCTGCCTGACCGTCCCTACAAGAAATCAGCCCGTGTGGTGGGCGACGTCTTGGGTAAGTACCACCCTCACGGCGAGATAGCCATTTATGATACCTTAGTTCGCTTGGCCCAGAATTTCTCCAGCCGGTACCCTTTGGTCGATGGGCATGGCAACTTCGGTTCAGTGGATGGGGACGAAGCGGCGGCCATGCGCTACACAGAGGTGCGCCTCTCTCGCTTGTCGATGGAGATGTTGGCGGACTTGGATAAGGATACAGTGGAGTTCCTGCCGAACTTCGACGGCACCATGGAGGAACCTTCCGTCCTTCCCACCAAGATCCCCAACCTGTTGGTCAACGGCTCTTCCGGGATCGCCGTGGGAATGGCCACCAACATCCCCCCGCATAACCTAGGAGAAGTAGTGGATGGGTTGGTCCACCGCATCGACCACCCCGATTGTTCAATCGAGGAACTGATCGAGCGCATCCCCGGTCCCGACTTCCCCACCGGCGGGGTGATCATGGGCCGGGATGGCATCTACCAGGCCTACACCACTGGTCGGGGGATCGTCATCTTGCGTGGCGTAGTCCAGTTGGATACGCTCAAAGGGGGGCGTGAGCAACTGTTGATCACTGAACTGCCCTTCCAAGTGAACAAAGCTACCATGGTGGAGAAGATCGCTGAGTTGGTTCGCGAGAAGAAACTCTCCGGGATCTCGGACATCCGGGACGAGTCGGACCGCTCTGGGATGCGCGTGGTGCTTGAGCTGAAGCGTGATGCCCGCCCCTCCACCCTGATCAACCAACTCTACAAGCATACTCAACTGCAGATCTCCTTCGGCGTGATCATGCTAGCCCTCGTCGATAATCTGCCCCGGGTGCTTGACTTGGCCTCCATCCTGGACGAGTTCTTGCGTCACCGCGAGACAGTGGTGGAACGGCGCAGCCGTTTCGAGCTGGACAAAGCACAAGCCCGCCAGCACATCTTGCTGGGATTGGTGATCGCCCTCGACCACATCGATGAGATCGTTGCCCTGATCCGCAAGTCCGGCACGGTAGAGGAGGCTAAAAGCGGTTTGATCGAACGGTTCACCCTCTCGGAGCTGCAGGCGCAGGCCATCCTGGAGATGCGCCTGGCGCGTCTAACCGGCCTGGAGCGTTCCAAGATCGAAGCCGAACTGGCCGAAGTGACGCGCACCAGCGAATATCTGATGGGTTTGTTAAGCGATCGGGAGAAGCGCTTGACGGTCATTAAGGAAGAGTTGCTGCAAATCAAGGCCAAATATAGCAACCCGCGCCGCACGCGCATCGAGCTGGAAGCGTGGAATCTAGGGGCGGAAGAGCTGATCCCCGATGAGAAAGTAGCGATCTCCATCACCGCCGACGGTTACTTCAAGCGTAGCTCCATGACTTCTTATCGCAGCCAGCGGCGAGGCGGGGTGGGCGTCTTCGGGGTTGGCCTGCGGAAAGAGGATCTGGTCGAAGATATCTTCGTCTGTGGCACTCACCAGCGTGTTCTTTTCTTCACCACCACCGGCAAGGTGTACGGAGTGAAGGCGTACGAGGTGCCGGAGGGCGGTCGGACCGACCGCGGCGCCCCGGTGCGGGCGTTCTTTGCTCTGGAGGAAGGAGAGGCGATCAGCACGGCTTTACCCATCCCGAACGAGTGCGCCGAGGATTACCTGGTGATGGTCACCAACAGGGGGACCACCAAGAGCACTTTGTTGGTCGAGTTCCGCAACGCCGGGCGAAGGGGAATCCGCGCTCTCCTGCTGAAGGAAGGAGACGCGCTTTGCAAGGTGCGCCGCACCAGTGCCGAGAACGCTCTCGTGGTCTTTACCCAGATGGGCTACGCGGCTCGTTTCCGCGCTTCCGACTTGCGCCCGATGGGGCGCTCGGCTAGGGGGGTGCGGGGGATCCGCTTGCGTGAGGGCGACGTCGTGGTGGGGATGGAACCCGTTATGCCGGGCCGTAAGTTGCTTTTAATCGCCGAGCTGGGTTTGGGCAAGAAGATGCGCCCTGAATCGATCCCGGTCCACAAGCGGGGAGGATTGGGAGTGATCGCCTTTCGGGTGCGGGCAAAGACCGGGCTGGTCGTCGGCGGCAAGATGGTGGCTGAGGGAGACGACATCATCGCCATCACCCAAAACGGTAAGCTGATTCGAATGGAAACTAAGTCGATCCCCACCCTAGGGCGCAACGCCTCGGGTGTGCGGTTGATCCGTGCCGGCGATGAAGACCGCGTCGTAGCCGTCGCGCGTGTGGTTCCCGAGCCCGTCGTCGAGCGCGAGGAGGACAACCAGCAGACTCTTCCGCTGTAGGGGCGCGACATGCCGTGTGCCTACCCGTGAGCGCCGCCCCAAGCCAGGAAGCGTTCGACGTCTTCGGCCGGCAAGTTGGCGCTTCCCAGTGGGTGATGGAACGCCCTGCCGGGAGCTATCAAGCTGCCGCGAGCGCAATGGTTGCGGACCGCTGTACCATGGAAGTCTGAGCCGCCTGTAACGAGGATCCCCGCCTCTTTTGCCAAGCCAAGGTAGCGATGCACTTGGCTTGGGTTGTGTTCGGGGTAATAAGCCTCCAGCCCTCCTAGACCATCTCGGCAAAGCATTGGGATTAAGTCATCCCGAGCGGAGAGCCCTGGGTGAGCCATCACGGCAAGACCACCCACCTTTCTCACCAGGCTCAACACTTGCCGGGGAGAGAGCTTACAATGCGGCACATAGGCGGGTTTTCCGATCCTCAGGTAGCGAGTGAAGGCCTCCTCCACGTTGGAGGCATAGCCATGCTGCACCAAGGCCGAGGCGACATGAGGACGGCCAAAAACCCCGGACGATTTGCTTGCCAGAATTTCGTCAGCCTGGATGTGTATTCCCAGCCTTCGAAGCTCATGTACCATTCGCCGGATACGCTCCCGCCGGGACCGGCCGAGACGATCGAGAGTATCCTTGAGTAGTCGGGAATCAAAATCCAACCAATAGCCAAGAATGTGCACCTCTGCATGTTCCACTTCGGTGGAAAACTCGATCCCGGGGACGAAACGGAGTGGAGTGGAACGGCTGGCCTGCTCGGCTTCAGCAAGGCCGACAGCGGTGTCATGATCGGTGAGCGAGAGCAAAGTGAGGCCTTCCTGGCAAGCGTGGCGCACCAACTCCGCCGGGGTCAGGCAACCGTCCGAGGCTGTGCTGTGGGTGTGGAGATCGACCTTCATGGGCTGATTGTAACGCAAGATGGGAAAGGCTCTACAATAGAGGGACCAACCCTCTGCCTGGCGGAGGATACCCTTTGGGAGGAAAACCGATAATGGAGAACCGAATCAAAGACCTTTCCCTGGCGCCTCGGGGAAAAGAGCGGACTGAGTGGGCGGGCCGGCAGATGCCGGTTTTGCGCTCGATCGGCTCGCGCTTCGCCGTGGAACGCCCGCTTGCCGGGCGGCGTGTGGGCGCCTGCCTGCATGTCTCAGCCAAGACGGCTAACCTTGCGTTGATTTTGAAAGCGGGGGGAGCAGAGGTGTTCCTCTGCGGCTCCAACCCCCTCTCTACCCAGGATGATATCGCTGCTTATCTGGTGGGGATGGGGATCCACGTCTTCGCCTGGCGCGGGGAGAGCGAACAGGACTACTTCGAGAATATCCGCTTGGTTTTGGAGGCTCGACCAGACTATATCGTCGATGATGGCGCCGATTTGACCAAGGTCTACCATGAAGGGAATAGCAAGACCGTGAAGGGTGGCACCGAGGAGACGACCACCGGGGTCACTCGCCTGCGCCACCTGGATCTCGAAGGACGCCTCCGCTACCCATTGATCGCCGTCAATTTCGCACACACCAAACACCTCTTCGATAACCGCTATGGGACCGGCCAGAGCGCCTTGGACGGCGTCTTACGGGCTACCAATCTGCTGATTGCCGGGAGCGTGACGGTTGTCTGCGGCTATGGTTGGGTGGGGCGGGGGATCGCCAACCGGGTGCGCGGTCTGGGGGCCAACGTGATCGTCACTGAGATCAACCCGGTTAAGGCCTTGGAGGCGCTGATGGATGGCTTCCGGGTAATGCCCATCGAGGAGGCTGCTGTATTGGGCGATCTCTTCATCACCGCCACCGGGGATATCTCGATCATCGCCGAAACCTCCCTTCGCCTGCTAAAGGATGGGGCGATCCTGGCCAATGCCGGGCACTTCAACGTGGAGATTGACCTGGAAGCGCTGCGCCGCATCAGCGTTGCCTCGAGGCAGGTGACCGAACATATTGAGGAGTTCACCTACCCCGACGGGCGTTGCGTCTTCCTTCTCGGGGAGGGCCGTCTAGTCAACCTGGCCTGCGGCGAGGGACACCCGGCCGGAGTGATGGACCTCAGTTTCGCCGACCAAGCTTTGGCGGTGGAATACCTGGTTGCCCACCACGAAACGCTGCCGCTTCATGTCTTGCCTTTCCCCGAAGAGTTGGATGAGAAGGTTGCTCAATTGAAGCTCGCCGCGCTGGGGGTGCGCATCGATTCTCTGACCGAGGCGCAACGAGCTTACCTGACTTCGTAGAGAAAAAGAGGAATCAGCGAGCCCTTTCGATGGTTATATGATTGCCCCCAGAGGGTGACGGATTCGTCACCCTCTGGGGAGTCGAGGATTGCCCCACCCAGGAAGGAGGTGATCGCCATGGCGATCGACCCGGTCTGCAAGATGACGGTAGATGAGAAAACAGCGCCTTATCAATCTGAATACAGGGAGAAGCCTTATTACTTTTGCGCCAAGGGCTGCAAGGCAGCTTTCGACAAAGATCCCGAGAAGTACCTGAAAGAGGGAAAATGAGTTCTAGACAGCCCCCGGCAGGTAGACAGCCCCCGGCAGGGCGTTCTGTCAAGATCCCGATCGTCGGGATGACCTGCGCCTCCTGCGCGGCCCATGTCGAAGAGTCCTTGAGGAAGACGGAAGGCGTTCTCGAAGTGGCCGTGAATCTGGCCAACGAGAGCGCTTCCCTGCTTGTAGAGGAGAAGCGCATTGCTGATGCGCTGCAGTCCATCCGGGATTCCGGCTATGAAGTTTTACAGGCTCGTTTGACTTTCGGCCTCGGGGGAATGACTTGTGCGACTTGCGCAGCCCATGTCGAAGAGGCCATCCGCTCACTCCCTGGCGTCCTGTCCGTTCAAGTCAACCTGGCAACTGAGAGGGCCTATGTAGATCATGTGGTTGGGTTGCTCCAGCCAACGGAGGTGATCCGGGCAGTCGAGGAAGCCGGGTACGCGGCGACTCTGATCGGAGAGAATGGCGACCAGGAGATTGAAGCCCGTCGCCGTGAACAGCGCGACCTGGCCTTGCGCCTGTGGGTCAGCGCAGCCCTTTCTCTGGTGGTCCTGGCCGGATCGATGCTGGGAATGATTCCTGGTTTCCCGGCTTGGTTGACCAATCCTTATCTTCTCCTGATCCTGGCAACACCGGTCCAATTCTGGGCTGGGTGGCGATTTTACCGCGGCGCCTGGGGAGCGCTGCGCCATGGCGCCACCGACATGAACACCCTGGTGGCATTGGGCACTTCAGCGGCGTACATCTACTCTGTTTTCGTCACCTTCTTCCCTTCGACGCTGGAACAATCCGGCCTCCCCACCGCTACCTATTTCGACACTTCGGCAGTCATCATCACCTTGATCCTCTTCGGTAAGTATCTGGAAGCCAAGGCAAAAGGACGCACTTCGCAAGCTATTCGTCACCTGATGAACCTTCAGCCTCCCACCGCCACGATACTCCGCGACGGGGTGGAGAGCGTGGCGCCGGTAGAGGCAGTGCAAGTCGGCGACCTCCTCCTGGTTCGGCCGGGAGAGCGCATCCCAGTGGACGGACGGATCGAAGAGGGGAGCTCTCTAGTCGACGAATCGATGGTCACTGGA
>CAYXFH010000012.1:0-14689 GCA_964464245.1 uncultured bacterium | reverse complement strand
TGCTTTATTGGGGATAGCCACCGATTAATTTAGATAGAAAAACCTGACCTCGTGTTGGTTGGTGCCGAAGGGGGGAGTCGAACCCCCACTGGAGTTCTCCAACTACGCCCTGAACGTAGCGCGTCTGCCAATTCCGCCACTTCGGCACGCGCACATTTTAACCGATCCCGCCATCTTTGGAAAGCCGGTCCAGGGTCCACCCTGGTGGCTTGCGATAAGAGGATATGCTACCATTGGTTGTATAGATAATTGATCTCATCCACCATTGATTGTAGAGAGGACCGAAATGGAGAGGATTCCGCTGCAACTGACCGAGAACGCCAAGACTGTGCTGAACAAACGATACCTGAAGAAGGATGCGGAAGGCAAGCCGATCGAGAAGCCGGAGGAGATGCTTGCCCGAGTTGCAGCCGACATCGCCTCCGCCGAGGCGGCCTACGATCCGCAGGCCAATCTGGAGGAGCTGGCCGACCGTTTCTACAACCTGATGGCCTCGCTGGAGTTCCTGCCCAACTCGCCCACCCTAATGAATGCGGGACGAGAGTTGCAACAACTGGCTGCCTGTTTCGTCCTGCCGGTGGAGGATGACTTGGAGTCCATCTTTGAATCGGTCAAGAACACCGCTCTGATCCAGCAGTCAGGCGGCGGCACGGGTTTCTCCTTCTCCCATCTGCGGCCAAAGAGCGACGTCGTCAAGAGCACCGGCGGGGTCGCCTCAGGCCCGGTCTCCTTCATGCGTGTCTTCAACATGGCTACTGAGGTTATAAAGCAAGGGGGGACGCGGCGCGGCGCCAACATGGGAATCCTGCGGGCGACCCATCCCGATATCGAGGAATTCATTGATTGCAAGAACGATCTGAGCGAGTTCAACAACTTTAACATTTCAGTGGCGCTAACCGAGGATTTCATGCAGCGGATGGAAGAGGGCCGCGACTACGACCTGGTCAACCCCCGCACCGGCGAGGTCACTCGCACTTTGCCGGCTCGCCAGGTCTTCGACCGGATCGTTCATAACGCCTGGCGCTCGGGCGAGCCGGGGGTGATCTTCATCGACCGCATCAACCGCGACAACCCCACCCCTTCCCTGGGCTCCATCGAGAGCACCAATCCCTGTGGTGAAACGCCGCTGCTTCCCTACGAGGCGTGCAACCTGGGATCGCTCAATTTGGCCCGCATGCTGCAGCCGGGTTCCCGGCCCTATCCGGCGCCACAGCCGGAGGAAGCGATCGATTGGCCGAAGTTGGCTCGGACCGCCCACCTGGCCGTTCACTTCCTGGATAACGTCATCGATCGCAGCGCCTACCCCTTGCACGAGATCGAGGAGATGGTGCGCGGCAACCGCAAGATCGGCCTGGGGCTGATGGGCTGGGCCGACTTGCTAGTGCAGTTAGGAGTACCCTACGACTCACCCCAAGCCTTGGCTCTGGCTGAACGGGTGATGTCCTTTATCCAAGCGGAAGCGACAGCCGCCTCCATCGCCCTGGCGGATCTGCGCGGCGCCTTCCCCAACTTCCCCCGCTCGGTCTACGCCGCAGAGGGGCCAAAGCTTCGCAACGCCACCACCACCACCATCGCCCCCACCGGCACCCTCTCCATCCTGGCCGGCTGTTCCTCCGGGGTGGAGCCGCACTTTGCTTTGATCTATCTGCGCAACGTCATGGACAACACGCGCATGCTGGAGGTGAACCCCTATTTCGAGGGGATCGCTCGCCAGCGTGGCTTCTACAGCGAGGCGCTGATGGATCGCATCGCTCATCAGGGCACTCTGCAGGGAATTGAGGAGATTCCCCCAGAGGTCCGCCAGGCTTTCCGCATTGCCTACGATATCAGCCCGGAGTATCACCTGCGCATGCAAGCCGCTTTCCAGCGTCACACCCAGAACGCTGTCAGCAAGACGGTGAACTTTCCCCAGGAGGCCGGCGAGGAGGAGGTGCGGAAGGTATTCCTGTTGGCTTACCGCGAGGGTTGCAAGGGGGTCACCATCTACCGCGACAAGAGCCGCAATGAGCAGGTCCTGAACATTCCCACCAGTGAGGAGGGAAAGACTTGGGACGAGCTGGCCGCTAGCCGGCACAAGGTGGCGCGCCGTCGGCCGAAGGTCACTGCCGGTTCCACTGAGCGGGTGGAGACGCCCCGCGGTCGTATCTACGTGACGGTCAACGCCGACGAGGAGGGGATCTGCGAGGTTTTCGTGGAGTCGCGCGACCAAGAAGCGGACGGTCTCTCCCGCCTGATCTCGCTGGCCCTGCGCGCCGGAGTGGATTCGCAGGAAGTGATCGAGCAGCTTTGGCGTTGTGAATCCCGCGAAGCGGTGAACGACTTCTCCAGCGACGGGACGCGCGTGCCGGTGCGCTCCATCGCCCAGGGGGTGGCGCTGGCGATGGGGCGGAAGATGTGGGGCGCCGGTTACGCCGGACCATACGGCACACACCAAGGGGGCCTCTTCGCGCCTCAGGAGGGCGTCCAATCCACCTCCCCGGAGAAAGACAGTCCACCAGTTGCAGGAGATGCCCTTTCTCCTCCGTCGCCAGTCTCTCTCCCTATCCTTGCCGCCCGCACTATGGGCGGCGTCTGTCCTGAATGCGGCAACGTCCTGGAGTACATCGAAGGCTGCCTGATCTGTCGCACCTGCGGCTATTCGCGCTGCGCCTGAGCAGCAAGCAGCAAATGGGGACAGATTTCAAATCTGTCCCCATTTGCTCAACTGATGCAGATCGCCCTCGATATGGCCGGAATGAAGGAGGTCCCTTCGGATTCAGCCGTCCATGTTCCCGGGAGGCGCCTCCAGCGGATCCTCTTCGCCCTTGATGTCTCCGCCGCCGAGCTTCTCTATGCCAAAGACCACGCCTATGACTGCGTTCTTGGCCACCACCCGCGCGGTCTGGCTATAGCTACTTTCTACCGCGTGCTGGAACGGCAGAGCTCTCTTCTGGAAGAACTGGGGGCGCCCAAGGAGGAGGCCGAGCGCGCCACTGCCCGTCTGCGGCGAAGCGCCTTCCTGAACGCTCTAGCCCCCGGCAGGGCGTTAAGGCCAACTGGGAGGATCCTCTTCGGCTGGCCGAGCGACTGCGCCAACCCTTCTTGAATGTACACAACCCACTCGACGAGCTGGGCCGGCGCCTGATGCAAGGTAAACTGGAGGAGCGAGCCCACCCTGGTTGGACAGTAGCAGAGGTTTTGTCGGCCTTGGGCGAGTTCCCGGAGATTGCCGCTGCTCCCCTTCCCCCGGTTGCTATCCTGGGAGAGGAGAGCGCTCCGGCCGGGCGCGTCGCTGTTTTCCACGGAGCGGGAACCAATGGCGGCTTTGGCGCAGCGGATGTCCTCTACCGCGCCGGTTATCAGACCGTCATCTACATTCACATCGATGGAGGAGAAGCAGAGAAACTGGCGGCAGCCCATCCGGGGAAGAACCTGGTGATCAGCGGCCACCTTGCCTCAGATATGGTCGGGATCAACCCCTACCTGAACGAGTTGCGTCGCCGCGGCCTGCAGGTGGACAGCCTCAGCGCCTTGAATCAGCTAATGGGGACAGAATTCAAATCTGTCCCCATTAGCTGATCTATTTTTCGGAGACTGCGCCATTCGGCCGGAAAGGCCCTATAATCAAAGGACAGGTGGGGAACCCACTGGGGTTCGCACCGCCGAGTAAGGAGGCACTGCGATGGTTCCGTGGACACTGATCTACATACTGGGGGGCATCTTGCTCTTCTTGATTCTCTTCCTCCCTTCAATCAGGATCATCGGGCCGACCCAGGTCGGTCTGGTGACGAAGCGTTTCTCCTTCGGCAAGCTGCACCAGGACAACCCTATTGCCTTCCAGGGGGAAGCCGGCTACCAAGCCGACCTGTTGATGCCTGGCTGGCGCTGGAAATTCTGGATGCCTTACCGCGTCGACAAGTTCCCCTGGGTGCAAGTGCCGGCCGGGGAGATCGGTGTGGTAGTGGCCCAGGTCGGGGCGCCGCTGCCGATCGGCGCCAAGTCGGCCGTCTTCAAACCGGAGTTCGCCAACTTCTCCGACCTGCGCAAGTTCATCGCTCTGGGGGGGCAGAAGGGCGTACAGCGCCCGGTCCTTCCCCCCGGCACGCTGGTGCCGATCCACCCGGTGGGCTTTATGGTGATTACCCGTCGCCAGGTCTACGGCGAGCCGATTGCCTCGGAGTTGCGCGCCTGGATGACCAAGTCCGGGAGCGCCGGAAGCGGCCGGCTGACGCCGGAGGCCTACGGCCTTCGTCCCGACCAGCTCTCGCTGGTGCGCATCGAGCCCCTCCCGCGCAGCCGCGAGGGAGAGGTCAACGATATGGTGGGGATTGTCACCGTTTACGAGGGAGATCCGCTTCCCGCCGGCGACATCGCCAGCCGTCTGGGTGGATTCACCGATCTGGAGAAGCTGGAGCATGAGGGCGCCTCAGATAGTGAACTGATTGACCATCTCCTGGGGAGTAAGAACGATCTGCACAACAACTACCAGGACTTCCAAGCCTTCCTCGACAACGGCGGCCGCATCGGCTTGCAGCATGACCCCCTGCTTTACGGCGCCTACGCGTTGAACCCTTTCCTGGTCTCGGTGGAAATGGTGCCGATGCTGGTGGTGGAGCAGGGTCAAGTGGCGGTGATCAAAGCCTATGTCGGGCTGGGCGCCAAGGACACCTCCGGCGAGGAGTTCAAGTTCGGCACACTAGTGCGCTCCGGCCACCGCGGCATTTGGCAGGAGCCGATCCGCACCGGAAAATACTCGGTCAACCCGCGTTGCTACCAAGCCGAAGTCGTGCCCACCTCGATCCTCACCCTGAACTGGGCCGATGCCACCTCGCAAGCGCACAACCTGGACCGCCAGCTCTCTCAGATCGTGGCCAAGTCGCGCGAGGGGTTCATCTTCCGCATCGATTTGCAGGTGCAGATCCACGTTCCGGACACGAAGGCCCCCCGCGTCATCTCGATGGTGGGGACCATGGCCAACCTGGTCAACGAGGTCCTGCAGGCGGCGGTAGGCAACCACTTCCGCGACAAACTGCAGTCCATGCCGGCCATCAGCTTCATCGAGACGCGGCAGAAGGTGCAGGAGGAAGCCTTCATGCACATCGCCTCCCATCTCGCTCAGTACCAGGTGGAGACCCGTGGCGTCTACATCCAGGACGTCATCCTGCCGGAGAGCCTGGTGAAGGTTCTGACCGAACGGGAGATCGCCAACCAGGAGATTCAGACCTACCAGAAGCAGCGAGAGGCTCAGGATCAGCGCATCGCCACCGAGCAGGCTCGGGGGACGGCCGACATGCAGACCAAGCTGGCCGAGTCCCGCGTTAACGTGGAGATCAAGAGCAACAACGCCACCGCCCGCAAGGCCGAGGCTGACGGCGAAGCCACCTACATCCGGGAGACCGGCGCCGCCAAGGGGGCCGAAGTAGAGGCGATCGGGATGGCGCGAGCCAAAGCATACGAGGCCCAGGTCCGCGCGCTTGGGCAGGAGCCGACGGCAATGGTAAACGCCATCACGGCTTTGGCCGACCGCGGGGTGAAGTTCGTACCCGAAGTGCTGGTCTCCGGCAGCAACGGCTCCGGCTCGTTGGATGGCTTGGCTGGGACGCTGATGCGCTGGCTCGGGAATGCCGGAAGCGCCCAGCGTGGGTCGAACACTCCCGTTTTGGAGTCGCTGCCCGTTGGCTCCTCACCCGCCAATTCCTCACCCGTGGCTGAGGCAACCATCTACCCGATGCCCCCCTCCGGAAAGTAGAGCGATCCTGAGCAGCCTCCGAGACGACATCGGTCGACCGGGTCACCCAGCAAGTCCGCAGCAACCCTCGAGCGGAAGCGAAGAGTCGAGGGTTGCTGACTTGCGGGGAAGAGACGGGTATGCCTAAGCTCTCCCCCGGCAAGCTCTCCTCCCAGGAATTGACCCGCTTGGTCTTCCCCTACTTGGGATCGCCACGGCCGGAGGCGCTGGTTGGCGCAGCGCTGGGGGAGGACGCTGCCGTCCTCGACCTGGGGGGCGACTCCTTGTTGGTTCTCTCCACCGATCCCATTACCGGCGCCGGCCAGGAGATTGGCTGGTTGGCCGTCCACATCGCCTGCAATGACCTGGCCGCCGCAGGCGCCGAGCCGGTCGGCCTGCTCTTGACCTGGCTGATTCCTCCCCACGTGGCTGCCGAAGAGCTGGCGATGATGATGTCCGATGCCGATCGCGCCGCTCGTTCTTTGGGAGTGGCCATCCTCGGCGGTCACAGCGAAGTCACGCCATATTTGCCGCAACTGGTGGTGGTGGCGACGGCGGTGGGCAAAACACCTCGCGGTCGCCTGATCCGAACCGGCGGCGCCCAGTTGGGGGACTCCCTCTACCTCAGCAAAGCGCTTGCTTTGGAGGGGACGGCGATCCTCGCCCGCGAGCTGGCGGAAGAGCTGCGCCCCGTCCTGGGCGAGGAGCTCTTGGCTCATGCCGCGACTTTCCTGGAGGAGATCTCGGTGGTCCCCGAGGGGTTGCTGGCCGCTTCCCTGGGCGCTCATGCCATGCACGACGCGACTGAGGGGGGGCTGCTGGGCGGAGCCTGGGAGATGATGGAGGCCTCCGCCTGCGGGCTGCGTGTGGAAGAAGAATCGCTTCCCATTCGCCTGGAGACCGCCCTTCTCTGTCGCGCTTTGGAGTTGGACCCGCTGGCTTTGATCTCCTCCGGAGCGATGCTGATCGCTGCGCCGCTTGGACTGTTGGAAGAGCCCTTCGCTCAACGCGGCCTGCCCCTCACCCGGATCGGTTCTTTCCACCCCGAGCGCACTCTGATCTTTGTCAAAGGCGGCGTGGAGCAGAAGCAGGTCTTCGATGGCCGGGAGGAATTGTGGCGAGCGCTGGCGCGGCGCCATGATAACCCGCGGCGCCATGATAGCCCCCGGTAGCATCATACCCCGCGGCGCCATGATAGCCCCCGGCAACATGAGCAGTTAAGTAATCAAGTAATCAAGTAATTAAGTAGTTAAGCAACTGAGTAAATAGGTGATTCAAAGTGAGTAATAAAGCAGTTGAGTATGAGTAAGATCAAGATTTGTTTTTTTACTTGACCACTTGACCACTTGACCACTTGACCACTTGGCTACTAAACCACTAAACAATGATAGCCCCCGGCAACATAATAGCCCCCGGCAGGGCGTTCTGAGTATAATGGGAGAGATCCCGCTGGGAAAGGAGCGAAGATGAGAAGAATAACCCGCGGTCGCTTGAGGCGCCTGGCTTTGCTATCGCTCCTCCTTGCAGTGATGTCGTCGTGCCTCCTGTTCATCCTGCCCACTGGCGTCCAAGCCAAGGACTACATCTGGACTGATGTTTCCCTCCAGGTTCAAGTGCAAGCGGACGGGAACCTCTTGGTAGAAGAGACGCGGAGCCTGCGCTTCGAGGGGAATTACCATTTCGCCTACCTCTACATCGTCAAGGACCAGATCGAAGGTGTGGACCAGGTCAGCGTGCGCGAGCCGAGCGGGACTGTCTACCGTCGTGACGCCGGCACTGCTCCAGGCGTTTACAGCGTCACCGACGAGGGTTCCCGCGTGACCATCCGCTGGAATTTCGATTACACCAACTCCACCCACAGTTGGGTGATCGGCTACCGCTTGGTGGGCGCCGCGCGGCGCGGCGCGATCAGCTTCTGGCAGGACTACGACCAGCTCTATTTCAAGTTCATCGGGGCCGACCACGAGAAACCCATGGAGCAGGCGCGGGTCGCCATCCATTTGCCCGCCGGCGCTACGAAGGAGCAATTGCTGGTTTGGGCGTACGGTCCGGCCCCGGGAAGCGGTAAGGTGACCATCGTTGACGGCGCGACCATCCAACTGGAATCCACCCTCGACGAGGGGGTGGGGCTGGAGGCGCGCCTGCTCTTCCCGCAAGGGTTGGTCTCCCTTCCCTCCGGCATGAGCCGCTCCAGCCAATCCATTCTCCCCCAAGTGCAGCAAGAACAGAAGGCCCAGGACAACGCCGCATGGTGGCGCCGCTTCTGGTTGGATGCGCAGTACATTTTAGCGATCGCCATTGCCTCGCTGGTTCCCATCTGGATGATCTATCAGTGGTGGACCAAGGGGCGCGAGCTGCGCATGCCGCCCTCCACGGCGATGATCTCCGGCCCCCCCACCGCATTACGCCCGGCCGGGGTGGATGCGCTCTGGCGCCAAGCTTCCACCCAGAAAGGGATCCAGGCGACGATCTTCGACTTGGCTCATAAGGGGTACCTGAAGATGGAGCAAGAGGGAGCGGACTTTCGCCTGACCAAGCTGAAAGAGGACCAGGATCTACAGCCCTACGAGAGTTTCCTCTTCAACCTGCTCTTCGGCGCCCACGTGCAGACCACCACTCTCTCCGCCATGGCGCATGCCCTCTCCGCCTACGTGAGCAGTTTCCAGAAGGAGATCTGGGCCTACCTGGCTCCCTACCGCTTCTTCGATGCCGATCCCGGCAGAGTCCGAGCCACCTATAGCGGGATCGGCACGCTGATGCTTTTTGGCGGGATCGCTCTCTTCTTCTTCCAGGTCTTTATCCTGGGCATCGGGTTGATCTTCGCTTCCTTCTTTGTCCTAGGTTTCGGCTCAGCGATGCCGCGTCGCAGCTATACCGGCGCGCGCGAGCTGTCCGCCTGGAAGGCCTTCATGCAGTACATGCTGGAGCTGGAAAAGCGGCCGGCCTTGCGCGATTCCAGCACGATCTTCTCGGAATACTTGCCCTACGCCATTGTCTTCGGCATCGAGAAGGGCTGGGTGGCCTCCTTCGCCGCGCGGCCAGACTTCTACGCACCCTCCTGGTGGGTGTGGGCTTACGCCGGCGCCTACGGCAGCTCCGCGATGGGCGGAAGCAGCCAATTCGGACAAGCGCTGCAGAACTCCTTCAACGATTTCGGCGCCCGCGTCAGCACGGCATTCACAGCGGAAAGATCCAGCTCCTCGGGCGGAGGAGGGGGCGGTTTCTCCGGAGGAGGCGGCGGCGGGGGAGGAGGAGGGGGCAGCGGTGCGGGTTAGCCGCTGGGCTTCCCTAACTGTTCTTCTCTCCGCCCTGTTGTTCCTATTGATAGCCCTCGGCTATCTCCTCGCCTGGCCGGGCGCCTGGTGGCCGCTGGCTATCCCGGCTGTCGCGCTGCTTATAGCCGGCCTTCTTCTTCGACGCGAGGCGCGCCGTGAGGAGGAGGAACTGCGCCAAGCGGCGCAGCTTGATGCCGATTTTGCCCCCGCACGCGCGGAGGGAAAGAGGGGAGGAGACCCCGAGACGAAGCCCTAAGCCAACAGACAGTATCGGGACAGATTTTAATAGTATGGGGACAGATTTCCGGATAGACCGGAGGTCAAATCTGTTCCCCCCATGCGAAAGGAGTATCATTTGCGCGAGTTCACTGAATTGTGCCTGAGCACAGCCAAGAAGTTAAGCTGTGCCTATGCCGACATCCGCATCATCCGACGCGAACAGCAGAGTCTGGCCTTGAAGTTGGGGAATGTGGAGTCGATCGCCAACGGCTTGGATGCAGGTTTTGGGGTGCGCGTCCTGAAGAACGGCGCCTGGGGTTTCGCTAGCTCCCGCACGCTCACCGGCCGGAAGGTGGAAGAGATCACCGCTTTGGCTGTGCGCATCGCCGAAGCATCAGCCCGCGTCAAAGAGCGCGACGTGGTCCTGGAACCTCTACTGGCAGTGGAGGCCTATCTCCCCGCTGACTGCCGGATCGACCCCTTCCATGTTCCACTGGAGGAGAAGATCCAGTTCCTGACCCAAGTCGACGACAAGGTGCGGGCTGTGCCGGGGGTGACCATCTCCCGCGCCAGCCTGGACTTCTGGAAGGAGCGGAAGATCTTCGCCTCCTCGGAAGGGTCGTTCATCGAACAGCACAAGGTGGAGTCCGGCGGCGGCCTGGAAGCCTACGCTGTGGGCGAGAACGACATGCAGATCCGCTCTTTCCCCAACTCGATGGGGGGGAACGTGCGGGCCTTGGGATACGAGTTCATCGCCACTTTGGGCTTGCTGGAGAATGCCGAGCGCATCGGGCAGGAAGCCGTCTCGCTCTTGACCGCCAAGCCTTGTCCCTCCGGCGAGATCGATATCATCCTCGATTCCAGTCAGTTAGGCTTGCAGATCCATGAATCCTGCGGACACCCAACCGAGCTGGATCGGGTCTTGGGAACCGAGGCCTCCTTCGCCGGCACAAGCTTCATGATGCCGGACCTTCTAGGCAAGCTGCAGTACGGCTCCAAGCATGTCACCATCTATGCCGACGCCACCATCCCCGGCGGCCTGGGGACCTTCGCCTATGATGATGAGGGATTTCCCGCCCAGTCGGTGGATTTGGTCAAAGAAGGGCTCTTCATTGGTTACCTGACCAGCCGCGAGACAGCCGCTGCGCTGGGGCTGAAGAACTCGGCGGCGATGCGAGCCGACGGCTGGGGGCGGATGCCGATCATCCGCATGACCAACATCAGCATCCGGCCTGGGACGATACCCTTCGAGGAACTGATCGCCGACACCGAGCACGGCCTCTACCTGATCACCAACAAGAGCTGGTCGATCGACGACAAACGCCTGAACTTCCAGTTCGGCACAGAGATCGCCTACGAGATCGAGGGAGGCAAGCTGGGAGCGCCTGTTAAGAACGCCACCTACACCGGGATGACGCCTCAGTTCTGGAACTCCTGCGATGCCGTCGCCGACGAGAATTCCTGGTTCCTCTGGGGTCTTACCAACTGCGGCAAAGGACAGCCACCCCAGAGCATGCACGTGGGGCACGGGGCGTCCCCGGCCCGTTTCCGCAATGTGCAGGTAGGAGTGAAGAAATGAAGCGCGACGAGATCCTCTCTATCCTTAAGCAAGCCCTGGCCGCCAGCCAGGCCGACCAGGCGGAAGCCGTGCTGACTGTTCAGGACGAACAACTAACGCGTTTCGCCAACTCCATCATCCACCAGAACACCAGCCAGGAGGATGCCACCCTGACCGTTCGCCTGGTAGTAGATCAACGCATCGGCATCGCCTCCACCAACCGCTTGGACCCGGAAGAGGTAGTCAAGACAGTGCGGTTGGCTGCCGAAATCGCTCGCCTTTCCCCGAAGAACAGCGAGTTCAAGAGCTTGCCCGGCCCGCAAGCGATCCTTCCCGCCCCGGCCGGCGCTTTCGTAGGGCGCACCGCCCGCTATTCCCCGGAGGAGCGAGCCGAGGGAGTGGCCAAGCTGGTGGCCAAGCTGAAGGGTCATCCGGTGAAAGCCTCGGGCGCTTTCTCCACCAGCGTCTACAAACTGGGCGTGGTTAACTCCCTGGGGGTGGAAGCCTACACCGAAGCCACCCGCGCCTCCCTCTCTACCGTCCTTCTCTCCCCGACCTCGGCCGGGTACGCCGACCGCCACGGCACATCAGTTGCTGCGATCGACGTGGAGGCAGTGGCCGAGGAAGCGCTGGAGCGCGCCCTCAGCGCCCAGGATCCCCAGCTTACCGAAGTGAAGGAGATGGAAGCGGTCTTCTTGCCCTACGCTGTGGCTGAGATGCTGGATTACCTCGGCTACATGGGGCTGGGCGCCTTGTCCTATCAGGAGAAGCGCTCCTTCATGAGCGACTCCATGGGTCAACCGGTGGCGGCGGAGAACATCTCCATTTGGGATGACGGGTTGCACCCGGAAGGCTGGATCGTTCCTTTTGACTTCGAGGGGCAGCCCAAGGAAAAAGTCGCCCTCATCGAGAACGGCGTGGCTATGGGCGTCGTCTATGATTCCTTCACCGCCAATCTGGAGGGGAAGCGTTCCACCGGGCATGCCTTGCCCCAGCCGAACGGATTTGGACCCTTGCCCTTGAACATGGTGATGGCCCCTGGGAACGCTACGATCGAGGAGATGATCGCCGACACCGAGGACGGCGTACTGGTAACTCGCCTCTGGTACGTCCGGCCGGTTCACCCAAAACTGACCCTGATCACCGGGATGACCCGCGACGGCACCTTCAAGATCGATCACGGCCGGATCACCGCGCCCCTCTGCAACTTGCGCTTCACCTCATCCATCCTAGGCGCCCTGAAGGAAGCCCAACTGATCGGCTTCGAGCGGAAGCTGCAGGCCGGTTTCTTCGGCGGGAACCTGGTCCCTGCCCTCAAGGTGAGGGCTTTCACCTTCAACGGACAGACGACCTACTGAGGCCGGGATGAGCAACTGGCTCTGGTGGGCGCTGGTCGGGTTTGGGGTGACGGTCTTCTGTCATTTCCTCTTTCCCATCCGCCGCGGCTTGCAGTTCATGGAGACGCTGATCCTCAGCGTCACCGGAGCGCTGATCGCCGCCTACCTGGCAACCACCCTGGGCCACTGGAGAGCCACGCATTGGGCCGTCCTTCTCGCCGCTGGAGGGGGCGCTTTCCTTTTCTTCTGGATGGTGCGTCTCTTCAGCTATCGCCGCTTGCTCTAATCGCTAATGGAAACCAATGGGGACAGATTTCAAATCTGTCCCCATTGGTTTAGCTCAATTCTGTCCCCATTGGTTTTGGCTGTCCCCATTAGCCGAAGAGACCCTTTTTCTTCTTACCGCTGGTTTTCTTGCTCGCTGCGGCGGAGAGATTGCCATTGTTTTGGATAACAGCTAATTGCTCCAGCAATTGGCGTTCTTGCGGGCTGAGCTTCTTGGGCACCTGCACCTTGACGGTCACGTAGAGATCGCCCTTATCGCGCCGGCCCAAGTAGGGGAGGCCGGCCCCGCGCAGGTTGAACTGCTTGTCCGCCTCAGTGCCAGGGGGAATGGTCAGGTTGTGCATTTCCAACACCGATTGCACCGCTACCGTGCTGCCCAAGACGAGCGTGGGGTAGGGGACAAAAAGGGTTGTGAAGAGGTTGGCTTCATCGCGTTCGAAGCGCGGATCCTTGGTCACTGAGAGGCTGATGAAGAGGTCGCCCGCCGGCCCGCCGCGAAAGCCTGCTTCCCCCTCGTTGTTGAGACGGAGCTTGGTGCCGTCGTCCGCCCCGGCCGGGATGCGGATGTTCAGCTTGCGGGAGGCGCGGCTGACCCCGTTTCCCCGACAGGCAGGGCAGGGGTTGCGGATGATCTGCCCTTCGCCATGGCAGTCCGGGCAGGCCACTTCCTGGATGAACTGGCCAAAGAGCGACTGGTTGACTTGGCGCATGACCCCCCGGCCATTGCAGCGCGCGCACGTCACTGGGAAACTGCCCGCTTCCGCGCCGGTCCCGTTGCAGGTGGCGCAGCGTTCCAGACGATTGACGGAGACCTCCCGGTCGGCGCCGGTGGCTACTTCCTCCAGCGTCACGCGCGCGTTGGCTCGCAGGTCGGAACCGCGGCGCGGGCCGCGCTCCACTTCTGGCCCGGCGCGCGTTCCTCCTCCGAAGAAAGCGCTGAAGATCTCCCCCAAGTCGCCAAAGCCGCCGCCGTAACTGCCTCCAAAGGGGCTTCCCTGCGGTTGGTCGGCAGTCCCGAACTGGTCATACCGGGCGCGCTTTTCGCTGTCGGAGAGGACCTCGTAGGCTTCGTTGATCTCGCGCATCTTCTCGCCCGCGTCGGGTTCGGGGTTCAAGTCGGGGTGGAATTGGCGGGCCAACTGGCGGTAAGCGTACTTGATCTCCTCACCGCTGGCGCTTTGCGTCACGCCGAGCACCTGGTAGAAGTCCTTCTGCGGGCTCATCCTCTCTTCATGCCTCCCCCGCCACCCTTGCGCGGGCACAACAAAAGTCCCCAGGGGGAGGAAGAACCCCCCTGGGGAACGGGTTTACCGTAGCGATGCCTATTTCTTAACCTCGTAGTCGCCTTCGATGGTCTTGCCGTCACTGCCTGCATCCGGCGCGGGAGAACCTCCGCTCGGCCCGGCTTGCGGCCCAGGGCCAGAGCCGGGTGGGGGAGGCGGGGGCTGCTGTTGCTTGTAGAGTTCCTCTCCGATCTTGGAGAGGAGGTCCGAGGCCTCGCGCATCTTGGCCTCTACTTGGTCCATCTTGTTCTCTTTCAGCAACTGCTCCAGCTCAGCGAGAGCCTTCTCCGCCGCGTCCACCTTGGCCGCGTCCACCTTGCCCTTGAAATCGGCGAGGGTCTTGCGCCCGGTGTAGACCAGCGAATCGCCTTGGTTGCGCAGCTCAACTTCCTTGGCGTGTTGGCGGTCCTCCTCGGCGAAGCGCTCGGCGTCCTTGGTCATCTTGTCGATATCATCCTTGGAGAGGCGAGTGCCGCCGGTGATGGTGATGCTGTTCTCTTTGTCGGTCGCTTTGTCCTTGGCTGAGACCTGGATGATGCCGTTGGCGTCGATCTCGTAGGTGACTTCCACCTGGGGCACGCCGCGGGGAGCCAGGGGGAGCCCTTCCAGGATGAAGCGGCCCAGGGAGATGTTGTCTTTGGCCATGGTGCGCTCACCCTGGTGGACATGCACTTCCACGGCCGGCTGATTGTCGGTGGCGGTGGTGAAAATCTGGGTCTTGCGCGTAGGGATGGGCGTATTGCGGTCGATCATCTTGGTGAAGACGCCGCCCAGGGTCTCGATGCCCAGAGAGAGCGGGGTCACGTCCACCAGCACCACATCCTTGATCTCGCCGCCGATCACACCGGCCTGGATGGCCGCGCCCATGGCCACGCACTCCATCGGGTCGATGCCGCGCTCGGCCGGCTTGCTCATGAAGTCTTCGACGAACTTCTGCACGATCGGCATCCGCGTCGGACCGCCCACCAGGATGATCTTGTCGATCTCGCTGGGGGTCAGCTTGGCGTCGGAGAGGGAGCGCTCGA
>CAYXFH010000011.1:0-14767 GCA_964464245.1 uncultured bacterium | reverse complement strand
AGAGCGCATCCCAGTGGACGGACGGATCGAAGAGGGGAGCTCTCTAGTCGACGAATCGATGGTCACTGGAGAGGCTTTCCCCGTTCCCAAGAGGCTGGGTGATCTCGTTACTGGAGCTACCATCAATCAAACAGGGTCGTTTCGCTTCCGAGCCGAGCGAGTTGGCAAAGATACATTCCTCGCGCAAGTGGTCCGCCTGGTGGAGGATGCGCAGGGCAGCAAAGCCCCTATCCAGAAGCTGGCTGACCGCATCGCCGCGATCTTTGTCCCGATCGTCCTGGGAATCGCCGCCCTGACCTTCCTGGTTTGGTGGGCTTGGGGACCATCGCCTAGCTACTTGTTGGCGCTAAACAACGCAGTGGCGGTGCTGGTCATTGCCTGTCCTTGTGCTTTAGGGTTGGCTACGCCGACCGCTGTCATGGTGGGGACTGGCCGCGGTGCGGAGATGGGCATCCTGATCCGTTCGGGAGAGGCTTTGGAGGAAGCCGGTCGGGTGGACACCGTCATTTTCGATAAGACTGGCACCCTGACTGTCGGCAAGCCCAGGGTGGAAAGAATCGTCCCAAGTCAAGGAAGCGCGGAGGAGCTGTTAAGCATCGCTGCCGGCGTAGAGAGCAACTCGGAGCATCCATTGGCCCAGGCGGTGCGGTCCGCTGCAGTGGAGAGGGGGACCGCCCCAGCAACGGCTCATGGATTCCAAGCAATGCCGGGGCTGGGGGTTCGAGCGTCTGTGGGGGGGCAGGAAGCGCTGTTGGGAAGCGCACGCTACCTGGAAGAAGCCGGGGTCGTTGAGGTTGATCGAACCTTCGAGAAACAAGGGTTCACAGCCCTCTATCTAGCTGCAGCCGGTTTATACCGCGGCGCCTTGTTGATCCGTGACACGCTGAAACCGGAAGCGCAGGAGGTGATCTCCACTATCAAAACAGGTGGCCTGGAGGTGTGGATGATCACCGGCGACACGGAAGTTTCGGCCCAGGCTGTGGCGCGACAGTTGGGGATCGAGCGCGTCCTGGCGCAAGCGCTTCCATCGGGCAAGACCGATCAAATCAAGGTTTTGCAAGCACAAGGCAAGCGGGTGTTGATGGTAGGTGACGGCATCAACGATGCTCCCGCCTTGGCTCAAGCAGACCTGAGCATCGCGCTGGGCACGGGCGCCGATGTGGCCTTGGAAACGGCCGATGTAGCCTTGATCTCGGGTGACCTGCGTGGAGTGGGGAAAGCGCTGGCCTTAGCCCGGCAGACAATGACGACGATCCGCTGGAACCTGTTTTGGGCATTCCTTTATAACGTGTTGGGAATCCCCATTGCCGCCGGCATCCTCTACCCATTCTTCGGTATTTTCCTCAACCCGATCATTGCCGCTCTGGCCATGGCCTTCAGCTCGGTCTTCGTGGTGACCAATTCGCTGCGTTTGCGATCGTTCCGGGCGTAGAAGCTGTAGGGGCGGGTTTGAAACCCGCCCCTACGACTATTGAATAATCGCTGTTCTCCTTCCGTCTAACTCTGTAGCCTACTTACAAGGAGAACCAATGCGTCGATACCTGGTCACCAAGCGCTGCCTGTGTTGCGGAAAAGAACTTCCCCTGGAGGAAGCAGTTCTCACCTACCGCACCCGCAGCGTCGTCGTTTCTGTTTGTTCAGCCGATTGCCGCGAAGCGTTGCAGTTAGGTTTGGGGGCTGGCAAGGAGCGGCGCAAGTTTGCCACCTTGGTGGCGAGTCCGGTTTGACCCCCTCGTGGGGCCATGCCAGAATCGGGGAGATCTACCTTGAAGTACCGGGAGCAGCCCACTTGCCGCAGGAATTGTCAGAGGCCGAGGCGCCCGAGCTGGCCACGGCGGGACACTCCGCTCAGGAGCGGTTCGAGGAGTTTGTGCGTCGCTACGAGAAGCGGCTCTTTGCCTTGGCTTTTCACTATACAGGTAACCACGACCGAGCCGAAGAAATCGCCCAGGAAGCTTTCCTCAAAGCCTACCTGGGCTTTGACCGTTTCCGGGGGGAAGCGCAGGTTTTCACCTGGCTTTACCGGATTGTGGTCAACCTTTGCATTGATGATCGGCGCAAGCACAAGCCTGTGGAAGTGCCCATTGACGACCTCCCCATCTCGGATGGCTTCGACCCCGATCGGTCTGAGCGGGAGATGGTTCTGCGCGAGGCCCTCGGCCAGTTGGCTGAACCATTGCGAGTGTGTCTGATCTTGCATGACATGGACGGGTTTTCCTATCAAGAGATGGCCCGAATTCTGCACCTCCCTTTGGGCACGGTGATGTCTCGAATGAATTCCGCCCGCCGTAAACTGCGCAGGATCCTGGAGAGCCAATTCCCTGAGTTGAGGCCGAAGGTGAAGCGATGAGCCGCTGCCGGCAAGAACGCTTCCTCGCCGCTTATTTAGATCAGGAACTTTCCTCTTCCGCACGAGCTCGAGTGGAAGAACATCTGGCTGAATGTGCGGATTGCCGTCGAAGCCTTGCCGAAGGGGAGGAGATGCGCGATTGGTTGGTTTCTTGCCACACTCCTGCTCACAGCCCTGCTTACTGGCAAGCTTTTGAGGCTCGCTTACGCGAGAGGAGAAGAGGCCGCCAGCCTGGCCGGGCTGGTTCCTGGCAGGTTGCCTGGCGAGCGGCAGTGGCCCTGGTGATGCTCTTCGTCCTTTCCTTTGGGGTCGCCACCGGTAGCGTCTCACCGAGCAAAGCCGAGATACTGAGCAATATCCCCGGAGCGACAGTCTACTTGGACGGCGACGTAGCGGGGATCACACCCCTACGCCTGAGCATGGCGCCCGGCAGTCACCGAGTGGCCTTGCACAAGGAAGGATTCCGGGTTTGGGAGGAAATGGTGATGGTTCTCTCCAGCGCCCCCTTGCGATTGGAAGTGAAGCTGGTTTCCAAGAGCGGAGAGGCGAATGCACAGAGAACCGGCTTGCAACAATTCGCCCTCCTTTCTGTTTCCCCGAACAGCGAGACCATCGCCTTCCTCGGTTCCAAGGAAGACTTCCGCGCTGGGACGGGTGAGCTGTGGCTGTATCATGCTGCCGCAGGCTATCATGCTGCCGCAGACAATAGTGTTTCGCCCGGGCAAGTGGAGAAAGTGCGAGAAGGGTTAGCCATCGTTCGCCCAGCTTGGTCTCCGGATGGAAAGCGCCTGGCCTATGTGATCTCTGGAGCGAATGGCGACTCGTTGGCGATCTGGGACCGCGACCGCAATGTGACCCGCACCGCCTCCCCCGAGCTGGCCCTCGCCCAGATAACTTGGTTGAACCGTGACCAATTGATCACATTGGGGGGAAGTGATTCCCGCTTGACCCTGCATGAAGCGATGAGCGATCAGCAGTTATCCAGTTTGGAGCATGATAGCCTGCGGGTTGACGTTTTGCGGCAGCATAATCTCTCCAGCTTCCCAGTAGAACGGTTCGCCCTCTCCCCGGATGGCAACTGGCTGGCCTACCTGGCAGCCACCGACGGGAGGATCTATTTGCTTTCACTCCAGACAAGCGTCAACCGAGCCCTCAGTCAAGTGGGCCGGGAATGCTTCGCCTTGGCCTGGTCTCCTTCCGGCCAAGAGTTGGCGGCAGCCTCCCGGGATGGCCTTTTCCTCTACGACCTCACTAGCGAGGAAGAAACCCTGCTCTGCCCCCAGTTGGCGACCGAGTTGTTGTGGACTCCGGATGGTCCGCTCCTTTTCCTTCAAGGGGAAGGGGAAAACGCCCTTTGGCGTTGGGATCCCGCCGAGGGAGAGCCCCGCGAGATCTATCGCGATGGCGGCAACCTGAATTCGCTGGCCCTAAGCCAAGGCGGAGCGATCCTCCTCTATAGCTCCGATGCGACCGGTTTCCGCCGGCTTTGGCAAGCTGATTTCTCCGGAACCCAACTTGCCGTCTCCCCCTTGTTATCCGCCGGTAAGCTGGCCCTCTCCTCACAACCCCAAGCTGCCGAAGTGTATTTGGATGGTGAGTACCTCTGCCGCACTCCCACGACCCTTACCCTCCCCGAAGGGGGTACAGTCTCCCTCACCTTGAAGAAAGAGACGTATCAGGACTGGCGGCTGCGGTTCCCCTTGGCAGAAGGAGAAACGCGTGAGCTGACAGCCCGCTTGCTTCCTGTTAAATCAGAGTACCAGCCTCTCTCCGAGACGGAGGGGGAGAAAGGGGAAGCATCCTTCTCCCCGAATGGAAAGTGGTTGGCTTATAGCGAAGAGTTCCTCGGCAACAGTCGCTTGCAGTTGATAGAACTGGACAGGACAGCCAGCGGCAGCGGAGCCCGCGACCTCGGCCCCGGCGCTCATCCGGCTTGGTCAGAGGACAGCCAACTGCTCTACTTCGACCGGGGAGGAGCCAACAGCAACATCTGGGTCGCAGGTAGGGAGGGCGGGGAAGCAACCCAGTTGACCACCAGCGGCGCTGCCAGCAACCCGATGCCATCTCCCCAGGGCGGCTGGGTTGCCTACCGCCAAGCGCTAGACCCAGCACACCCGGAGTTGTGGCTGATGAACGCCGATGGCGGTGATGCGCGTCTGCTCGTCCAGGAGGAAGATGGGCAAATCTATGCCCATCGTTGGTCTCCAGATGGACGCGAGATCCTGATCCTTGTCCATCTGGGCAATCTCGATGAAGCTCGCCTGGTCAATTTGGAGGGAACTCAACGCACCCTGGTTTCTGGACAGGATCTCAACCTGGCGGTCTGGTCTCCAGACGGCCGTTTCCTGGCTCTTCAAGTGGGCACAGAGGGAACCAGCGAGTTGCAGATCTTCCGCTACCCCGAGTTGCAGTTCTACGCCAGCCAGGCGATCGGCCAGAAGAGTGCGTCGCTCTTCTGGGTCCAGGATGGGCTTACCTGGTTTCAAGGAAAAGTGAACGGGTTCCAGGGTTTTTTTCTGGACTTGGCCCAGGGCGTCCCGCAGGTGGGGAAGTTTATTTCCGATTGCCGGTTCCTGGATTTTAACCTACTCACGGGTCTTTCCCTTTTCACTGCCAACTGGAACGGCATTAACCAACTGTATCAGGCTGCCGCGGGCTATTAAGTGGAAGCGACTTTCAACCAAGATGGCCTATAACAAGAAAGTCTCCAGTTGGGAGCAGACAACAAAGCGCCCAAGGAAGAGACCTCCCAGTTTGGGCAAAGAGAGATCACTTTCGTCCGGCCAATCCCGCAAACGCGTATCACCCCCGCAAAAGCGTCGCCGAGTGACGGTTGGGCGAGTCCTCGCTTACATCGCACTTGCCATACTGGCTTTGATTCTGATCGGGTTAGCGACCTTCGCTGTGGTTCTCTATTCGATCCCGGTCCCCGAGGCGAAAAACCTTTCCTTCAGCTTCTCCGAGTCTTCACACATCATCGACCGCAACGGCGTCCTCATCGCCACTTATTCACCCGCCGAGAAGCGTGTCTACAAGCCGTTGGCGGAGATTTCTCCGCTGTTGCAGCAAGCAGTCATCTCTGTGGAGGACCACCGCTTTTACGAACACTACGGCATTGATCTGAATGGGCTCGCCCGCGCCGTCTGGGATTATGTCACGACAGGGCAGATACAGGGGGGAGGCTCGACCCTTACCCAACAGTTGGCCAGAGAAGGTTTCTACCTGACCAAAGAAGTCAACTTAACCCGAAAAATAAAGGAGATCATGCTGGCCTTCCGCATCGAGCAATCCTATAGCAAAGGGCAGATCCTGGAGCTCTACTTGAACGCCGTCTACTATGGGCAGAATGCCTTCGGAGCGGAAGCCGCAGCCTTGACTTACTTCGGCAAACACGCCTCGGAAGTCAATCTCGCCGAAGCGGCTTGGCTGGCCGGTGTCATCAATGTCCCTTCCGTCCTCGGTTCGCCCGACAATCGAGAAGCGGCCAAGGAACGCCAGGAGTTGGTCTTGTACCGTATGAAGACCTATCGCATGATCGATGAAGGGGAATATGACCAAGCTTCCTCGATGGAGTTGACCTTCTCGGAGTCGGCCATTCACCTGGAGTCGGACGCTCCCTATTTCATCACTTGGGTGAGGGGGATTCTGGAAGGAAAGTACCCCTCCGAGATCCTCCTCAAAGGAGGCCTCACCATCCAGACCAGCCTCGATCTAACGATGCAGCGCTGGGCCAACGAAGCCATCACTGAAGCGTACCGCTATTGGACGGAAGACCAAGGAGAGCTGGATCCCACCATGAAAGATGACGAAGGGGTCACGCAACCTCAAGGAGCCTTGGTTGCCCTCGACCCGAAGACGGGGGATGTGCTGGCGATGACCGGTGGCCGAGACTGGAACGAGACGGAAGTGAATCGGGTATTGAGGGCGCGTCAGCCAGGCTCCGCCTTCAAGATCTTCGATTACACGGCCGCGATCGACAAAAAGATCATCAACCCAGCGACCCGCTTGGTCTCGGAGGAGATTGATCTCAACGGTTGGAAGCCGAATGAGTACACCGGGGTGGCGGAGGGAGGATCTGCCAGCTACGCCGGGGAGATGACGGTACGCGAGGCCATCAAGAAATCCTCCAACGTGATCGCCATCAAAGTGGCCCTTCAGGTTGGCTTGGAGAATGTGATCGAATATGCCCACAAGATGGGGATCACCGCGGAGCTTCCGCCTTACCCTTCGCTCGCCATCGGCGGGGTGGAAGTGACCCCCCTGGAGATGGCGCAAGCCTACGCGGTCCTGGCCAACATGGGCAGTTCCGTTCAAGCCAACCCGATTCGCAAGATCACCGATCGCGAGGGGACCGTATTGGAAGACAACCCGCCGCTTTTGACCCAGGTTCTCAGCCCAGCCACTTGCTATGTGATGACCGACCTCTTCAAAGGGGTTTACCAGAATACCGGCTACGCTATCGTCGACGGCCTGATCGCGGCAGCCAAGACAGGAACCACTGACGAGTTCAAGGATGCCTGGTTCTGTGGGTACACACCCAACATCGTGGCGGTTGCCCGCAACGGAAACGACTACGATTATGTGCCCTTTCGAATGAAGAACATCGGCGCCTGGATTCCGGCCACCATCTGGCATGATTTCATGATCAAGGTCGCCACCATACAGCCCAGCGAGGACTGGCGGATGCCGCCCGGGGTGATCCGCAAAGACGGGGAAGTGTATCTAGTGGGAACCGAGAATATGGTTACCGCGACCCCCTCCACTCCTACAGTGAACATCACCGCGACCCCCTCCTGGATTCCTACCCAGACCCCCTCCTGGCTTCTCCCACCCTCATCCCCGTCGCCATTGCCCACGCCGTCGCCGTCTCCTACTCCCACAACGTCTCCTATTCCCACTTCTTCGCCTTCCTTCTTCCCGACGCCCAAACCCACCCCCACTCCCACGACACCCACGCCAAGACCCACGCCGACGCCGACGCCGACGCCGACCAAACCACCCATCACCGAGACCCCCTCCTGGCTCTTACCGCAGATCCCCAACTAAGCGCCACTCTCTCTGGTCAGTTTGCGTTAGAATGGGGGGACACTGGTTCGAGGAGGAGCTATGAAAGCAGTCGTTAAAACAAGTCCCATATCTGGCGCAGAATTCCTGCAAGTGAAGGATCCCACTGTCGCCTCCGATCAGGTTTTGATCCGCGTTCTGGCTACATCCATCTGCGGCACGGATGTACATATCTACAAGTGGGATCCCTGGGCCCAAGGACGAATCGGGGAGAAGAGACTGCCTCAGATTATGGGGCACGAGGTGGCTGGGGAGGTGGTCGAAGTGGGGTCTGCCGTCCGCCGTGTCAAAGTGGGCGACTATATCTCCGCGGAGACTCACATCTACAATTCCGGGGACTTGAACGCCCTCCTTGGCCAGTTTCACATCGGCGATCACATGAAGATCCTGGGCGTGGATTGCGACGGGGCCTTCGCTGAATACTTCGCCGTGCCGGAGAGCGTCTGCTGGCTCAACGACCCCGCCATTCCAGCGGAAATCGCCTGCGTACAAGAGCCGCTTGGCAACGCCACTTACACGGTGCTGGGGGAGTCGGGGGATGTTGCCGGGAAGACCATGGCAATCCTTGGCGACGGACCGATCGCACTTCTGGCGGTAGGTGTGGCACGCGTCTGTGGCGTCGTGAAGATCTTCTTGGTGGGCAAATACACCTTTAATATGGAGATCGGGCGACAGATGGGCGCGGACTACCTGCTCTACGCCAATGATGCGGCCACCGACAGGGTCGCTTTTGTCAAAGAGCATACCGGCGGCTCTGGGGCGGATCTTGTGTTGGAGATGGCCGGCTCCCAGCAGGCTTTGGACGAGGGGTTTGGAATGCTGCGCAAGGGCGGCCGCTTCTCCGCCTTTGGCGTTACTGCGGAATCCCCGGTGCGCATCGATTACAACAACGGGATCGTCTTCAAAGGAGCTCAGATTGACGGGATCAGCGGACGACGCATGTTTGACACCTGGTATCGGGTGCGAAACTTCCTCAGCTCGGGGCGCTTGGATATCAGTCCGGTGATCACCCACTTACTTCCCTTGGAGGAGTTCGCCGCGGGTTTCGAGGTGATGACCACCCGGCCGCGCACTTCAGCCAAGGTCGTGCTCTTCCCACATGCGGCTGAGTTAGCCGCTGCCAAGGCCCGTCGGGGCCTCTAGATTACGAGGAGGTGATCCGCTATGTACGGCAAGCTGCAATCTTATCTTCAGCAGGAACTCCGATCGATCCGTGAACAAGGTTTGTATAAAGAGGAACGCCTGATCAACTCCCCCCAAGGAGCCCCCATCGAGGTCTCTTACCCTGCCGGCGCTCCTGTGCGAGAGGTTTTAAACTTCTGCGCCAACAACTACCTGGGGCTCTCCAGCCACCCCAAGCTGCTGGAGGCTGCGCGAGTTGGCCTCGAAAAACGCGGCTATGGCATGTCCTCGGTGCGTTTCATCTGCGGCACCCAGGACATCCATAAAGAGCTTGAGGCCAAGATCAGTCGTTTTCTGGGGACCGAAGACACCATCCTTTATTCTTCTTGTTTCGACGCCAACGGCGGACTCTTCGAGGTCCTCTTGAAGGAAGAGGATGCCGTCATCACGGACCAGCTCAATCACGCCTCGATTATCGACGGCATCCGCCTCTGCAAGGCCCAACGTTCCATCTATGCCCACGGTGAGATGACCGATTTGGCAGCCAAGTTGGAAGAAGCCCAGTCGGCCCGATTTCGTATGATTGTCACCGATGGCGCTTTCTCGATGGATGGAGACATCGTCAAGCTTGCGGAGATCTGTGAGCTGGCCGACCGTTACCATGCCTTGGTGATGGTGGACGACTCCCATGCCACCGGTTTCATCGGAAAAACTGGTCGAGGCACTCCCGAGCATTGCGGTGTATCCGGGAGGGTGGATATCATCACCTCGACCCTCGGCAAAGCTTTGGGCGGCGCCTCGGGTGGCTTCACCTCGGGTCGCAAGGAGATCGTGGAGATCCTTCGCCAACGGTCCCGTCCCTACCTTTTCTCCAATACGCTGCCTCCGGTAGTGGTCTCCGCCGCTCTCTGCGTTCTCGACTTGCTTAGTGAGAGCACGGCATTGCGCGACAAGTTGGAATGGAACACTCAGTATTTCCGCCAGAAGATGACCGAGGTTGGTTTCGAGATCCGCCCGGGAGTTCACCCGATTGTGCCGATCATGCTTTACAACGCCAAGCTTGCCCAGAATATGGCTCGGGATCTCTATGATGAGGGGATCTACGTCATCGGCTTCTACTTCCCGGTGGTGGCCAAAGGTCAGGCTCGCATCCGGGTGCAATTGAGCGCTGCTCACGAGAAAGAGCATATCGACAGAGCGGTGGAGGCTTTCTCCAAAGTAGGCGCCAAGTACGAAATCCTGGGAAAGAACCGCGAACAGCTAATCGCTCAGTACGGCCTCTAGCGAACGCTTTGCCGCACGACGATCGCCTGCTTCGATGACGCTCCGCAAGCAGGTTATCCTGCTGATCCTGCTGATCCTCTTCGCCTTCATCTCGCGGGGGCTTTTTCTCGATCAGCCGGCGGGGACTGTTTTTGACGAGGTCCATTACGTCAAGGCGGCGCGCGCCTACGTGGCCGGGCAGCCGGATACTAACTGGGAGCACCCCCCCCTGGGGAAAATGTGCATCGCTTTAGGGATCGTCATTTTCGGCGACAACGCGCTGGGATGGCGATTCTTTTCTTACTTGTTAGGATGCCTGGCAGTGATCCTGGTCTTTCTCCTGGCCCGAGCTCTAGGTTTGGGCTGGGGCGCCGCGCTCTTCGCCGGCGCTTTTTATGCTACCGATTTCATGGCTTTCATCCAGGGCCGAATGGCTATGCTGGATCTCTACGTGGCCTTCTTCTCGCTATTGGCCCTTTTCTTTGCGGCGCGTTTCTACCGCACTCGCTGGCGCTTGGATTTCCTTTTCACCCTGATTGCATTGGGTTTTGCCTTGGCTTCCAAGTGGTCGGCCGCTTACCTGGTGGTGGCGCTGGGAGTCTTCTTTCTGGCATTCCCTCCCTTCCGTCTGGGCCGGCGAGCCTGGCTCCGCTTCCTGGGCAACGGACTGTTGGTCTTCCTTGCCTTCCTCGTTGTGGTGGGCGGACTCTATCTTCTTTGCTACAGCTATTATTTCAGCTTCGGGAATGACTTGGCTGATTTGGTCAAGTTGCACACCGACGCTTGGGCTTGGCACACCCGAGCGGTCATCGACCATCCCTACGCCTCTCCTTGGTGGAGTTGGCCCTTGATGACCAAGGGAGTCTGGTACGCCTACTTGACCAACCCGGCGGGACTGACGGAAGGGATCCTGGCCATTGGCAACCCGATTGTCTGGTACGGCGGGGGGATTGCCCTGCTGGCTTTGCTGGCTAGCCTGCCTTGGTGGGCTCGCCGGCGGAGCGCCTTCCTGCCTGGCTTTGTCCTCTTCGGCTATCTGGTTAACTACTTGCCTTGGATCATTTCCAGCAAGGGAGGGTTCATCTTCTATATGTTGCCGGGGATACCCTTCTATGCACTGGCCTTGGCCATCTTGGTTCAAAAAGGGTGGCGACGGCCTGTAGCTCGTGTGATCAGTTGGGCTGTCCTGGTTCTAGCGGTCTTGGCTTTCCTGGCTTTCTACCCCTTGCTTACCGGTTTACCTGTCTACCCTGAGGGTTTCCTCAAGGGGATCTGGGCGGGAAGCTTCCTGGGTATCTTCCGCTAGACACCCTGCCGGGGGCTGTCACCCTAAGTGGGTAAGTGGGTAAGTGGGTAAGTGGGTAAGTACTTACTAAACTACTAAACTACTAAACTACTTGATCACTACTTAGAGCATCCGTTCCTCGCCGGGAGCCAATGCCAAGGCGCGACTGGCCGTCTCCGCTTCGACACGACGGGAGAAGGCCAGGTTGTCTTGGGCGATCTGGGGGAAGGTGTTGTAGTGGATTGGAACCACCCAAGCCGGCGACAGCAGGCGAACCGCCTCCAAAGCGTCTTGGGGGTCCATCGTGTAAAGACCCCCGATTGGCAGGAAGGCGCAAAAAAGCGGACCTTCGCTTTTCAGCAGGGCCATATCGCCGAAAAGGGCGGTATCCCCAGCGTGGTAGAAGAGGCGTCCGAAGAGCTGGATCAGAAAGCCGGCCGGCTCTCCCAAGTACTGCCCCTGGGGACCGGTGGAGCTGTGGACGGCGGGGACGACTTTCACCCAGCCGAAGGGAAAGGCTACTTTTCCTCCGAAATGGGCCGTCCGTACCGCAGCTCCCTCCCCATGCAGGTAGCGGGCCAGATCGGTGATGGCCAGAATCTCGCAACCCGCTCGCTTGGCCAGGGGGACGGCTTCTCCTAGATGGTCTCCGTGACCGTGGGTAACCAGTACCAGGGTGGGTTCCAATGAGGCGGGAATCTCTCCGGCTGGGTAGTATGGGTCGATCGCCAGGGTTTGCCCTCTCTGCGCAAGGGAGACAAAAGCATGTCCCCAGAACTTAATCGAAGTCAGCTCATCCGCTTCCATTATCCCCTTCTCTCTCCTCCTGCCTTCTCCCGCAGCAGCTTTTCTACTTTGCCTCTCGCCCGATCACCAGTTTTAATGGATCCACCTCTTCTCGCAACACCCGCAATTCGTCTTCGCTGGGCGGGTCGGTGGTTCCCAGATGTTCACTTACCAGCAGCTCGAAGCCCGTGTTGGCCCGCACTTCCTCGAGGGTCACCCCGGGGTGGATGGACTCCACCATCATCCGCTTGCTCTCCGGATGGTATCCCAAGACAGCCAGATTGGTGATCACCTTGTAAGGTCCGGCGCCGGGAGGCAAGCCGGCCTTTTCACGCGAGCCGGGGCCGTCGAGGTAGCCTGGGGTGGTGAGGAAGTCAACCTTTGGGACGAAACGGCGGGCGCTTTGCGGGGTGACCACCATCGTTCGCCAAGCCAGCGAGCCGAAGTCGTTGGCGCCGCCGGAACCGGGGAAGCGCACTTTGGGCTTGCGGTAGTCTTCACCGACCTGGGTGGAGTTCAAGTTGCCGTAGAGGTCGATCTGGGCCCCCCCGAGGAAGCAATAATCCACCAAACCACGAGACAGGGTATCCATCACTTCGGTCATCGAAGTGGCCTGGATGGCTCTGTGGGTCGTTCGTGAATCCCCTACCGAGATGGGCATAGTGGGGAGCAAAGGAGCGATCCCCCCCGCTTCGAAGATCACCAACAGGTTCGGCGCATAGAGCTTCTGGGCCAACATCGCTGCGGCCACTGGGACCCCCGTGCCCACCGAGACCGAGGCGCCGTCCTCCAAATAGCGGGAGGCTACGCAGACCAACAACTCCATGCCGTTGTACTCCGCTTTCCGGCCTTTTAGCGGATCGTCGTAGGCCATCCTAATCTGCCCCCTCTCCTTCCGGCTTTCGCAGATACTCCAAGTCTCGCAGTTGTCTCATTCTGTGGGTTCCGCCGCATTGCTCCAAGTAGTCGTCAAAGTCTCGGGTTCCGAAGAGATACTTGTCGAGGAAAGCCTGATAGGTCTCGGGGCTCTCCTCGGCAGTCAACCATTCCTGCAAATGCTCTTCGTCGGAGTAGTATTCGTAGGGCATGTTGCCTGGGTAGCTTCCAAAAGGAACCTCCACCACGGCGTCCACCAGATAGTAGGGGATGGTGGTCTTCTCCTGGTCATCGCGAAAGAAGTCGATGGGTACCAACCGTTCGGCGCTGATGATCACCCTCTTTGAGGCGCGAGCAAGATCCTGGTCAGAGACCAGGATGCCGCGGATGTGGCAGTTCCCGTTGACATCCGCCTCATGCACATGAATGATGGCCACATCCGGGAAGAGAGCGGGCAAGGCCAGGTACTTCTTTCCAGTGAAGGGGCAGATGATCTCCTTGGCGGCGCTGTGCAATTCGGTATCGGTCCCCAGCATGCTGCGGGCCGGGATAAAAGAGATCCCCATGGCTGCCGCCCGCAATCGCCAGGAGAGCGCCGCGTTGGTCCATTCGGTGCATTCCACCGCTCCGCTCTCAAAATACTTTCGCGTCATCTTAGGAATGCCCCGCGCCTCCAAGCCAATGATGTATGCCGCATCGCATCGGTCAAAACACTTGCCGGCCGCCAGGATCTCGCAGTCGTGGGTCGCGGGGTGGCCGGCCAAGCCGAGACCTTTTCTTCCCTGGCGGACGATCTCGTGCAATAAAGCGGTGGGAATGCGCACCCCGCCAAACCCCCCCACCGCCAGATAATCGCCGTCATGGAGGTGAACTCGCACGGCCTCCTCGACGGAGGTCACTTTATTGGTCAGCTTCTTGGATTTAGAACGGAAGCACTCGCGCAGAAGATCGGGATCGATCTCGGTAAAGATCCTACCTTGCCCTTCCATGTTTCCTCCTTTGTGTGGGTTGACAGCCATTATAAGTGGCTAAGTAGTTAAGTGGGTAAGTAGTTAAGTACTTACTAAACTACTCAATCACTTAACCACTTGATCACTAGACAGTCTGTGGCAGGGTGTTCCGTTAAAGCAAGCAGGACGGTTTCTTCAGCGGCGCCCAGACGCGCAGGGCGAGCGGGACGATCTCCAGGGTCATCGGCAAATCGGAGAAGAAATCGCCGTCGGCGTAGGAACAATAAGGCGCATCGCAGGAGATTTCGATGCGGCGAGTTCTGAATTCAAAGACTTTTGGGTTGGAGAGGTGGTTGCCGCTGAAGACCTTTGGCAAGGTGCGCAGGAAATCACCTTTGCCCAGGTCGCCGACGACAACGATGTCGAAGAGCCCGTCGTTCACCTTGGCGTGAGGGGTCAGGCGCATCCCTCCGCCATATTGCGGGGAGTTGCCGATGCCGATCATCAACGCCTTCCCCTTCCAGTCGCCATTGTCGTGACGCAAGGTGAAGTTCGCTGCCTTGAAGCGGAAGATCTGGACGATGGCCGCATAGTAATAAACGATCCCGCCCTTGATCCAGCGGACTTGGTTGCCGTAGCGATTTACCTCGGAGTCGAAGCCGGCGCCGGCCATATTGACAAAGAACCGGCCGGTTCCACTGCGTCCTATATCGATCTCCACCGATTGGCCTGAACGAAGCGTTTCGCAAGCTGCCAGCGGGTCACGAGGGATCCCCAGCGCGGTGGCGAAGTCGTTGCCGCGCCCCAGTGGGAGGAAGCCGAGGGTAATCCCGGTCCCGGCCATGGCGCCGCCCAACGCATGACTGGTACCGTCCCCGCCTGCCGCCACGATGCGCTGGAATCCTTCGGCGATCCCCTCTCTCGCCATCTTCGAAGGGGCATCCGGCGAGGGTGAGATACGCATGGTGACATCAATGCCTAATTCTCTGAGTTTCCCCTCCACTTGCGGAAGAACTTGCAGCACACGGCCTTGGTTAGCCGTCGGGTTGACGATGACCAGCGTTTTCATGC
>CAYXFH010000010.1:0-12352 GCA_964464245.1 uncultured bacterium | reverse complement strand
CAGAGCGTGCGTTGAAATCGTGCCCACGGACGATCAGGGACGAATGATTGCAGCGAAAATGCCTGAGTTGGATGGTCGCTGCCTTATCATCGCTCAGGCGGGAAACGTTAACACGGGTTCTTTTGACCCGTTCGATGAGATAGGTGATCGCGCTGGGCGTGTGAATGCATGGGTTCACATCGACGGCGCCTTCGGTCTTTGGGCAGCCGGGTCAGGAACGAAGAAACTGCTTACATACGGCATCGAAAAGGCTGACTCATGGTCCGTCGATGCTCATAAAACTCTCAATGCTCCTTATGATTCCGGCATTATTCTTTGCAAACATCGTGAAGCTCTTGTTACAGCTTTGCAAGCAACCGCCTCCTATATTCACACCAGCGAGGAACGGGACGGCATGAATTACACGCCAGAAATGTCGCGGCGCGCGCGAGTCGTTGAGCTTTGGGCAACGCTAAAATCCCTTGGCAAAGAGGGGATAGAGGAGTTGATTGATCGCCTTTGTGATCACGCCAAACGTTTTGCCGGGAGTTTGCACTCCAAGGGGTTTCGCATTCTGAATGAGGTAGTCTTCAATCAAGTTCTTGTGGCCTGCGATACGCCAGAACACACGAAGGCGACGCTTGAGAATATCCAAAAGTCAGGGGAATGCTGGTGCGGTGGAGCTGTCTGGAATGGCGAGCCGGTCATTCGAATCAGCGTATGCTCCTGGGCAACGACAGTGGCTGACGTGGAGCGTTCCGTATCTGCTTTCGTAAAAGCTCGGGATTTAGTTGGTCCTTCAGGCGCTATAAGTCTGGACTAATAGCAACCATTGCACGAGCGCTTCCAGCCAACCAGCCTGAGTGAGATATGAGGTGATTGGGATCGAAGTCTTGGAGGGTTTCATTTGACCTGCTATGATTGGCTTGCTCTCTCCTCGTGGGAGGGCAAGGGGCAATGGGATTTACATAGTGAAAAGGGCGTGCAGCGCACGCCCTTTTCACTATTTGCCCTTTGACTCTGACTCGAATTTCACCGATGCAAATAATGCCGGAGGACAACCGCGGGGAATCCCAGCATCACGCTCAACTCACCGGACAGCGAGCTATCGGTGGCGGGGCGACCCAGCAAGCGGCTCCAAATCGCTTCCAGCGTGTTGCTGAAGAGAGAAGTCATCATCGCCAGTCGGAGGAAAGCCCTCACCTCGCACGCTCCGTCCTCCCCGTAAGCCGCCTCCAAGCGCTTTTCAGCGGCAGGCTCGGGGTTGCCGCCGGTCTCAGCGTAGCGCTGGGCGAAAAGTAAAGCCACCAGGCTTTCCTCAGGCTGTCCCTGTAGATCTCCGGCTGCCAGACGCCGTACATCCTCGGCTGAAACCCCCTCGCGCAAGGCGAACTTGGTGTGAGCATAACTGCAACTGCGGCAACCGTTCACCTGACTGACAACCAACATGACCCGCTCGCCAAAGGCGCGGCCCAGCTTTCCGCCACGCATCGCCCGACGCAGTTCACCCGTGTTGGATAGGAAAGCAGACATCGTGTTCTGGAAGGAGGTTGGCGTGAAAAGACGCTTGCTGAAGGCTCGTTCGGCGGGGGGGAGCCTTCTCGCCTCGGCCCGGCGCAGAAGGATATAAGCCAAAGCGGCTCCAGCGACGACGCCCAAGCCAACCCAAGCATTCGATTTCCCTTTACTCATAGTGTTCCTTTCCGAAAGCTGTTTTCCTTGCAAACAACGAATCTTCGACTGTAATTCCCGACAGAGCTGCTCTCTAGCGGCTGAGTAAACTACTCAACTCCTCACAGATACCCCCACCTGCAGCAGACTATGAAAGTCCTTCCTGATGGGGAAACCGGGCAACCAGCGTACAATAGGGGAACTATGAAAACAAGAGGAGACAAGATGGCAATGTTGTTCACTCCTTTCACCCTGCGCGGGGTGACCTTCCCTAATCGCATCGTAATGCCCCCCATGGCGCAATACATGGCCACAGGGGACGGTCTGCCCACCTATTGGCACTTGGTTCACTACGGCGCCCGAGCGGTGGGTCGAACTGGTTTGCTGATCGTGGAAGTGACCTCCGTCGATCCGGGAGGCCGGCTTACTTCGCACGACCTGGGGCTCTGGCAAGACGAGCAGGTGGCTTCGACCGCCCAGATGGTGCAGTTCCTTCACCAACAAGGAGCGGTGGTGGCGGTGCAGTTGGGCCATGCCGGGCGCAAGGCCTGGGGAGAAGAAAAAGGATTTGGGCCGACACCCTTGGTCTCCTCAACTCGTGAACCGTTCGATGAGGGCTGGGCGGTTCCAAAAGAGATGGATGAAGCGGAGATTTCTCATACCGTGGAATCCTTCCGACTAGCAACTCGACGGGCGATGGAGGCCGGCTACGACCTGGTGGAAATTCATGCTGCGCACGGATACCTGCTGCACCAGTTCCTCTCTCCCTTGGTGAACAAACGCTCCGACACCTATGGGGGCCCTTTAAGCGCCTCCGGCGACCCCGGTCGCATGCGTCTGCTGCGCGAGGTAGCACGGGCGGTACGGTCGGAGACGCCTCCAGAGAAACCGCTCTTCGTCCGTCTCTCCTGTACGGATTGGGCGGAAGGCGGCCTGACCCCCGATAAGATCGTAGAAGTGGCACGGGCATTGCGGGAAGAAGGCGTCGACTTGGTGCACTGTTCATCCGGGGGAGCGGTCCCTTGGGCGGTACCCCAACCTTCCCCCAACTACCAGGTGGTCTTCGCCGAGCAGATACGGCGGGAGGCCGAGATCCCCACTTGCGCCGTGGGTCTGATCACCGAGCCCTCTGGGGCCGAGGAGATCCTGCAGAAGGGTCAAGCCGACCTGGTGGCGGTGGGGCGGGAGCTGCTTCGCAACCCCTATTGGCCGCTGCAGGCGGCGCGGGCTTTGGACACAGAGATCGAGTGGCCCGCCCAGTACCTTCGAGCCAAACCGCAATAAGCATCGGGATATGTTCCTTTCTTCAGCAGTCTTCGCCATCGACTCGGCTTCGGTCTGCCAACAGATCGAACGGTTTCTCCAGGAAACGATGCAAAGCTTGGCCCGCAGCGGGATCGTGGTGGCCATCTCAGGAGGTCTGGATTCCAGCACCGTTCTCTCTCTGGCCGTTCGCGCAATTGGCAAGGAACGGGTAACCGGCCTCATCCTGCCGGAAAAGCAGGGCAATCCCGACGCTGAGCGCTACGCCTTGCGAATAGCCCTGGAAGTGGGCATCCAAACAAAGACGATCGATATCTCCGGCCTGCTGGCAAAAGCCGGCGCCTATGATTTCATCCTCGCCCACATCCCCACGCGAGCCTTGCGGGACCGAGTCGTCAGGATGTACATGGGCGCCGTCCGCAGCAACCCTTACCTCGAGATCATCCGCGGCACAGAAGATCCGATGGTTCGCAAGGGCTTCGCCACAATGAATTCCAAGCACTGCATGCGCCTGGTGATGACCTACCGCTTCGCTGAGGAGCGCAATCTAATGGTGACGGGCTGCGCGCACAAGTCGGAGGATCTGCTGGGCCTCTTCGTTAAATTCGGCGTGGACGATAACGCCGACGTGATGCCGCTGAAGAATCTCTACCGCAGCCATATCCTCCAGCTCGCGCGCTACCTTGAAGTGCCCGACGAGATCGTTGGCCGTACACCAAACCCAGACATCATCGCCGGAGTCTCGGATAAGTACCGCGACATGCTGGGGCTCAGCGCGGAGACGCTGGACCTGATCCTCTTCGGCCTCCAGGAGGCCGGCATGCCTCCCCGGCGAATCGCCGAAGATCTCGATCTACCCGTGGAGCGCATTTTCCAGATTGAGGAGATCGTGCGTTTGACGGAGCATATGCGCAACCCCTCCCTGGCTCCCCTGCTGCTGCCTCCTCCGGAGAGAGGATAGCTGGTTCCTTTTCATCTCAAGTGGGCAATCCAACTTTATAGCCCCCGGCAGCTATCGAGCTGCCGCAAGTTGACTTGTTGCCGTCAGCCTTGATAATCCCAGGAACCTTGTTACCTTCAAACTGCCTTACCCACTCATTTTGAGAAAGAACCAGATAATTAATGGTCCTTGCTGACCGGTTCCAGGTGAACATAAGCGCGGTCCACCTCGGGGAGATCCTGCAGCCGGTGGCTGACTTCGTCGGAAATGACGTGAGCTTGATCCAGGTGGATGTCTCCAGCCACCTCGACATGCAGGTCGACTACCAGGCGGGTTCCCACATAGTCGGTGATGACCTGGTGTACGGCCTGTACCCCCGGCGTCTGGGCGGCCACTTGTACGATCTGCTCCCGCAGGGCGCGTGACGCCCCAGCTCCGCTGAGGAAACCCAAGTTCTCCCGCCAGATGAAGAAAGCGGTACGGAAAATCCAGATCGCCACGACGAAAGCAGCCACCGGATCCAGCACCGGCGAGATATACAGCGAGCCCAGCGCTCCCAGGAAGGCAGCGGTGGAAGTGAGCACATCGGAGAGGTTGTCTTGGGCTGCGGCAGCGAAGGTGGGATTGGCCAGCTTGCGGGCAATGGCACGGATGCGCAGGTACATCCAGCTCTTTATAACAACGCTCCCCAACAGGACCAGCGCGGGGAAACCCAGCTCAATCGGTGTCGCCCCGCTGATCAGCCGCTCCACTCCGGAGCGGGCTGCCTCATAGCCGGCGAAGGTGATGGAAGCTGCCACCACCAGCCCGATCAAGGGCTCGAAGCGGTTATGCCCCTGGGGGTGGGTCAGGTCCGGGGGTCGCTGGGCCAGCCACATCCCCAGGGCGATCATCAACGAGTAGACGACATCGGAAATAGAATTGGCCGCATCAGCGTAAAGCGCCACGCTGCCGGAGAAGTAGGCAGCTAGAGCTTTCCCTGCAGCCAGGACGACATTCCCCAGCAAGGTGATGATGATGGCTTGGCGGTAGAGCCTTTGGGTTTCGGGATCCGCTGCGATCCGGCGAACCCACTGGACTGTCCCCTTCTTCCCCTGCCTTAGTAGTCGCTCTGGAGTAAGACTTTGGATGACGGAGTTACGCGTCAGATCTCTTTCTCCAGATGGTTGATCGCTCATGGCAAGGGAGACTGGGCAATTCGATCGCGCTGGCAGTAAGGCAGATGGGAGCGTTTGGCATGGTGTGCCCGACATTCTTCGCAGAGGCCATATTGGGCGCAGTGGAGCTTCGGGCATAGGCAATCGACTTTCCTGAAGGCGGTTGCCACCTCTCTTTGGTTTTTACGCCCTTCCTTCATCAGTCCCTCCCCTGAACTGTTGAGAATGCCAGGGCATCCTCCACCGCAGCCAAGGTCGGCGGAATGGCTGGCGGCATGCGAACTGCCTGCAGGGCCGAGGCGACATCCTTCAGGCCATTTCCGGTGACGATAGCCACGATCCGCTCCTTCTGGTCCAAAAGGTCTAGATCGCGGGCCTTCAACATTCCGGCCAAGCCTGTCACCCCTGCCGGTTCACCGAAGATGCCCGTTTCTCGGCCGAGCAAGCGCATGGCGTCCAGAATTTCCTCATCGGTGACGGTCAGCATTCGCCCGTCCCATCGTTCCAGGTCGCGCAAGGCCATAATGCCATTGCGCGGCAGAGAGACTGAGATGGAGTCGGCAATGGTCACTGCCGGGGAAGGCTGCAGGGGGGTATCAGTGCGCCAGGCTTGCTCGATGGCCGAAGAGCCTTCCGCCTGGACGCCGATCACCTGCGGCATCCGCTCGATCCATCCCAAGGCCAGTAGATCGGCAAATCCTTTGAAGACGCCGGAGAGGATGCAGCCGTCGCCTACCGAGACGAAAACCTTATCTGGAACCTCCCACCCCAACTGTTCGGCGATCTCCAAAGCGACCGTCTTCTTGCCTTCCACCAAGTAGGGATTGTAGGCAGTGTTCCGGTTGTACCAACCGAAGCGGGCGGTGGCCTCGATAGCCAGGTCGAAGGCCTGATCGTACGTGCCGGTCACTGGGAAAATAGTGGCGCCGAAGACCAGAAGTTGAGCCAGCTTGCCTTGAGGAGCAGTTTGGGGCACGAAGATGTAAGACTTCAAACCCAGCGAGGCGGCTGCTCCGGCCCAGGAAGAAGCAGCATTGCCGGTAGAGGCGCAGGTCACCTCGCGGGCGCCCCGTTCCAGCGCCTTGACGATGCCGACCGCTGAGGCGCGGTCCTTTAGTGAAGCAGTCGGGTTGCGCCCGTCATCCTTGACGAAGAGGCCGGGCAAGTTGAGGGTGTGGCGCAGTCGCTCGACCAGGTAGAGTGGGGTCCAGCCGACGGCCAGGGGAGGGCGGGGGGAATCCGGCTCAACGGGCAGCAAAGGTTTGTAGCGCCAGATCGAGCGGTCGTCGTCATGAACCAGGTCCTCACGTCGAAAGAGATGAGCGATGCGGTCATAGTCGTAAAGGACCTCCAGAATCCCGCGCTCGCCGCAGGTTGAGCAGGTGTATACAACCTCTTCCGGCTGGAATTCCCGGCCGCAGAGCAGACACTTCAAAGCCCGAATTTGTTTCATCGTGAACCTCCTTTATTGGAACACCCTGCCGGGGGCTGTCTAGCTGCCGGCAGGGCGTACTGTGGTAAATCGTAAAGACGGCGATTCGCCGGCGACGTTTCCCGCGATTCTGCCTAGGGAACGATGTGGGTGCCGGTCTCGCCACGTATGGCTCGGGCCATGTTGGGCGGATCGGTGATAATGGCTTCCTTGCCGCCTGCCTCGAGGAAGGCGATGCAAGCTTTGATCTTGGGCAGCATGCTGCCGGCAGCGAAGTGCCCCTCCTCGATCAGCTTTTTGGCCTGGGCCACGGTGATGGTATCCAAAGCCTTCTGGTCGGGCTTGCGGTAATTGATGAATGCCTTCTCCACGGCAGTCGAGATCATGAAGAGGTCGGCTTTGATCTGGCGAGCCAGGAGCGACGAGCCGAAGTCCTTGTCGATCACGGCTGCCGTGCCTTCCAGGTCGCCGTTCTCCTTGCGGATCACCGGGATGCCGCCGCCGCCGACCGCAATGACTGTCATCCCCTCGTCGACCAGGGCTTTGATGGCTTTCCACTCCACCACTTCGGTGGGGATGGGTGAGGCAACGACCCGGCGCCAACCGCGCCCGGCATCCTCTACCACTGTCCAGTCTTCATCGGTGGCGTATTTTTTGGCCTTCTCCTCGCTGTAAAAAGGCCCGATCGGCTTGGAGGGCTTCTGGAAGGCAGGATCCAGGCTGTCGACCACCGCCTGGGTGACCACGGTCACGGCCATCTTGTCGATCTTGCGCTCACGGAAGATGTTTTGCAGGTTCTGCTGCAGGGCGTAGCCGATGGCGCCTTGGGTGTCGGCGCCGCAAGCGTCAAGGGGGACGGTGTGCAACATGTTCGATGCCAGTTCCGAGCGGAGCAGGATGAAGCCTACCTGCGGCCCGTTGCCGTGGGTAACGACCACGTCCCAACCATCCTCGATCATGGTGGCGATATGCTGGCAGGATTCCTTGGCTGCCTGGTACTGGTCAGGCACGGATTGATGCTTCTCGTCTTTGATCAGGGAATTGCCGCCGATGGCGACGACTGCTACTTTCTTCATTGTTGTCCTATTTCCTCCAGGTGTTGGTGTTAAGCTGCTGAGTCAGCTATGGGGACAGATTTCCTAGTTAGCCGAGCAATGATGGGACAGAATTAAAATCTGTCCCATCATTTAAAGCTTAGCCCATGGTCAGGGCCATGACCGCCTTCTGCGCGTGCAAACGGTTTTCGGCTTCGTCATAGACAACAGACTGAGCGCCGTCGATGACCTCGTCGGTGACTTCGATGTTGCGGTCCGCCGGCAGGGGGTGCATGAAAATAGCGTCCGGGTGGGCTAGCGACATCTTGGCTGTGTCGGTGATCCAATCCTGATAGCTGTCCTGGATGCGCTTTCCCTCGACCTTATCAGCGGTGGTCATCAAGGGTCCCCAGGACTTGGCGTACACAATCTCGGCGCCATTGAATGCTTCGGCCATGTCATGGCTGATCTGGAAGCTCGTTCCGTAGCGGCGAGCTTGCGCCTTGGCCTCCTCCACGATATCTCCGCGCAGGGCGAACTCCGGCGGATAAGCCAGCGTCACGTCCAAACCGAAGCGGGGCATCTGCAGGATCAGCGACTGAGGCACCGAGATCGGCTTCAGGTAGGAGGCAGCGTAGGCCCAGGAGACAACCATCTTGCGATGACGAAGTTGCGTTCCTTTCTTCTCGAAGATGGTCATCAGGTCGGCTAGACACTGGAAGGGGTGGTAAAGATCGCACTGCATGTTCAATACGGGGACGCGGGAATAGCGGGCAACCTCGTTTTGGTAGGCATTGCCGACCTGCCAATCGCATTGACGGATGGCCAATCCGTCGAAGTAGCGGCCCAGGATCTCGCCGATCTCCTTGGGAGTGTCGCCATGGGCGATCTGCGTGGTGGCTGCCTCGATAAAGGCGCCATGCCCGCCCAGTTGGGCGATCCCGGCCTCAAAGGAAGCACGCGTGCGGGTGGAAGAGAAGAAGAAGAGCATAGCCAGGACTTTGTCCCGCAGGTAAGGGTGAGGTTCCCGCAGCGCTTGCTTGCGTTTCAAGTCGAACGCTACTTCCAAAACTGTCTCCACCTCTTCTTTGGAGAAGTCCAGATCACAAATCAGGTCGCGTCCGCGCAGGTTGGTCTGCATTATTCCTCCCTTCTCCGGCTATGCGCCGGCTGCAAGTAATACGGTAGTATCGCAGAACACGCTGCCGCGGGCTATCGTGCTGCCGCGGGCTATTTAGCTACAGGTGCAGCCAACTTCCGGCTTCCAGCTTTATGCGCCAGCTTCGATCGCCTGCCCTAGCTAATATAACGCTTTACTCGACCGCCCCCAATACCAAGGCAAGAAGGGCCATCCGCATCACCACACCATTGAAGGCCTCCTGCCAGTAGCGCGACCAACGGGTAATGTCCACATCGGGGGGGATCTCGTCCATGCGCGGCAGGGAATGCAGCAGGATGGCGTCCGGTTTTCCCTTCTCCTCCAACAGCCGGCGGGTGATCTTGTAGTTGTCGGGGGTCATGCCGTGTTCACCGGCTTCCTGGCGGGCTTTGGTATAGTCCGGCTGAACCACCGGCTCGACGAGGATCACGTCAGCCTCGGCGATGGCCTGTTCGACATGCTCGACCTCGCGGAAGTTCAACGAGAACTGTTTCAACTCCTCCTTGAACTCAGGCTGTAGAGACAATTCGGGAGGAGAGACGAAGGTCACTGGGCAGTCGAATTGGGTCAGGGCGTAGCCGAGGGAGTGCATCGTTCGCATGCGCATGTCGCCGACAGCCAGCCATTTCAGACCATCGATGCGCCCCTTCTCCCGCAGGACAGTGTACAGGTCGGTGAGGATCTGGGTGGGATGCTCGCCCCAGCCATCCCCTCCGTTGATCACCGGCACGCTGGCCCATTTGGCCGCCTCCATTGGGGCGCCTTGCTGGAAGTGTCGCATGACGATCACGTCACCATAGAACTCCAGCATCTTCACGGTGTCCTTGATCGATTCTTGGTAGAAATCCCCGGCGCGGGTCATCTTGAAATCGGCAAACCCGACCACTTTTCCCCCCAAGCGACACATCGCTGACTCGTGGGCGAGGCGGGTGCGCGTGCTGGGCTGGTAGAAAGCGCTGACCATGGTCTTCTCTTTCAGCATCTCCACGTTCTTTCGATTGCGGGCAATCGGCTCCAATCGCTGAGCGATCTCGAAGACGCGGAAAAACTCTTGGCGTTCGAAGTCCTTCAAAGACAGGATATCGCGGCCCATAAAACTTCTCATTGCATTCTCCTCCTCTTTGGTTTCAATTCAGTTGCTGTGGTCGGTGAAGCCATGGTTCCCGTTAGTCCTTTGCCGCCGCCCCGGGTAAGCGGCTGATCACGTGGAAACGGAAGAACTCGCGCACGAAGTAATTCAACGAGTAACCGGCACGGCTGCCGTCTTTCAGGTAGAGGGTCTCCTCCAATAGAAGCAACGGAGTCTTCGGCTTGATCCGCAGCTTGCTGGCGAGAGAATTGGAGGCGTTGGTGGGCAAAATGTCGGAGCGGGCATAGGCAATAGGCACCCCCTGTTCCAACAGGTAGTCGATCACCGAACCTTGGAAGCGGTCACGGAGGTCAGCTAAGTTGATGGAGCGCTCCGGCAACAGGTCGTACATGTAGGCGACACGACGGTCCTGGGCTGTCTTGATGCGGGAGAGATAAAGTAGCGGTTCACCCTCCTCCACGCCAAGCTTCTGCGCATAAGCCGCGATGGCCTTAATGCGTCCGATACGAAGATTGACCGTCCCGGCCACCATGCCAAGGCGGTGAGCCATCGTCTCCACGCTCTCCAGGGTCTCCAGGCCGGCCTCGATCAAAGGCCAGCGGTCTCTAACGATGAAGGTGCCAACCCCCGGGCGCCGGGTGATCAGTCCATCTTCCTCGAAGACCCGCAGGGCCTCGCGCAGTGTGGAACGGGAGATGCCCAACTCCTCCGCCAGAGCAGGCTCGGCGGGAAAACGGTCGCCGGGCTTGAAGGCCCCTTGCTCGATGAGGGTCAGCAAGCGCTCCTGGGCAATCAGATAAAGTGGGCGGGAATCAGCCCGGATACGTTCGTTGCGTTCCAATTTGTCGGACACGAGACATAGGTGCCCATAGTGTAAGCTGGGAGCGGCATTTGTCAACTCGCCAGAACACTGAGGGCTCTGCCCTCAGACTCCCGAAGACCATGACCTCTGCGCCTTCTCCTCGCTCCATGGAATGGAGGGCTCTGCCCTCAGACTCCCGAAGTGCAGGCAGTGTTATAAGGAGAAACCCAGCAATTGGAGGGGGATGTACCAAATTAATACGGCTAGGGCGCCGAAAAATGCCAGAGCGCCGACCACGATGGCGGCGATGGCGAAGCCCTTCCCGCTGTGGCTGTCGCCACTTTTACGGATCTGGGAGAGAGCGACCACGCCGAGGACTACTGCCAGCGGACCCAGCACCACGCCGAAGATGAAGAACCCTACCAATCCACTGATGAAACCTGCCACGGCCAGGCTGTTAGTGCGCGGGGTAGTTGCCGGGGGTAGAGGCACGGCTTGCCGTGCCTCTACCGGAGGAGGGGGAATTGGTTCAACAGTTTGGATCGGCCGCCATGAACTTAGCCACTGCCCGCATCGGCTGCAGTACAATGAGCCAGGCTGGTTGCTAAAGCCGCAATGAGTACATTGCTGATTGTTCGTTGGTTGTTCCATGTCAAATTTCCCTCATGGCTATCTTACTCCAGGCGCGGAGAACACCGCACCTGCCAATGATAAGCCGAGGATCCGGACGGTGGAAACATCACCAGTTGCGCCCTAGGAAAAGAACTGACCAATTAGCGCAGCGCCGATAGCCAGGGCGATCACGAAGATCAGCACCACAATGATTGACAACACCAGCCCAGCAATGGCCATGCCGCGACCGGAACCCTCTATCTTGTTTGCCTGGGAGAGGCCCAGCCCGGAGAGGATCAACCCGATCACTCCCAGGATGATCGCGATCAACGAGACCCAAGGGATCCAGACCAGGATGATCGCCACCAGCCCGCAGACGAAGCCGGCCGTGGCTGTTCCGTTGGTTGGGACTGTGCTGAACGGCTCCGGCGACCTCGATTGGGCCGGTTGGACAGTCGGGGTCGGCTGGATGGATTGGTAAGTCCCTGGCATTTGCGAGGGCTGGACCATTTGCTGCACTCCAAGGTTCAATCCACATGTCTCGCAGAACCGTGCATTGGCGTCGTGTTCCTTCCCACAATTGGAACAATACGGCATCTCACTCCTCCTTACGTTTTTGCTCCTGCCTGCCCAAGGGGGTTGCAAGCGGGCGGTTGGAACAGGCAGAACTCTCATTTGAAAGTACTCGACAGCCATCCTCACTGTCAACCACTGGCTCTCTTCAGGAAAACAAAGGGGACAGATTTATTTTCTCATGCCAAGAAAACTTCATTCTCAAAAATAAATCTGTCCCCTTTTTTCTATGGAAAACTCGTGATTTCGGTTGTATAATCCGCCTATGTTACACCGTCACCTCACCCATCAACAATTCACCCTGGCTGCCATTGACGACGTGATCGCGCGTGGCAAGCGGCGAGATTGGGCCGAATTGCGCCGGGCCGTGCTAGCTGACCGGGTTGTACTGGAAAAGACGCTGCGGGTATGCCAGACGCATGTTTCCGATCCCTATGCCCAGCGTTACCATTTCTGGAAGCAGTATGCCGAACGACACCTGGCCTGATTGGGAGAAAGTGCTTGCCTCTGCTGCCCACCTGCAACGCATCCTGCCGGGGGCTGTCCTCGTTGGCGGAAGCGCTTCGGCGGTGTACGCGAAACATCGCCTGTCCGCCGATGCTGATCATGTCCTGACCGATCTCCGGCAGCGCTTCGATCA
>CAYXFH010000009.1:0-6508 GCA_964464245.1 uncultured bacterium | reverse complement strand
GAATCGCCGAGGTTCCCTTCTCCAGCGATCGCAAGCGAATGACCACCGCCTTCGCTTTCCCAGAGACGATCGAGGTGTTTTCCAAGGGCGCGCCGGATATTCTCTTGGATCTCTGCACTGCGGTGTGGGAGGATGGCCAATCGCTGCCCCTTCGATCTACCATGCGGCAAGCCATTCAAACACGCAACGAGGAATACGCACGGGAGGGGTTGCGCGTGCTGGCTATCGCTGGAAAAACGCTGCCTCTTCACTCTTGCCCGGAACCGAAGACATTGGAGGATAACCTGGTTTTCTACGGACTGGCGGCCATGCGCGACCCAGCCCGCAGCGAAGCTCGTGAGGCTATCGAGACCTGTCGTCGAGCCGGGATCAAACCGGTCATGATCACTGGAGACCACCTCTTGACGGCCACTGCCATCGGGGGTCAGTTGCGCCTCCTGGAGGGAGAGAACCAGGCTCTCACCGGGGCCGAGTTAGCAGCGCTCACCGATGAAGAATTGGCCAAGAGGGCTCCCAACCTCTCCGTCTACGCGCGTGTCTCGCCGGAGGACAAGGTCCGCATTATGGAGACCTACCAGAAGCTGGGCCATGTGGTGGCCATGACGGGCGATGGAGTGAACGACGCGCCCGCCCTGAAGCGGGCCGACATCGGCATAGCGATGGGGATCACCGGCACTGACGTCACCAAGGAAACGGCCGACATGATCCTTACTGATGATAATTTCGCCACCATCGTCTCGGCCGTCGAAGAAGGGCGCACTATCTTCACCAACATCAAGAAATTCCTGGCTTTCCTCCTCTCCTGCAATATGGCGGAAGTGCTGGCGGTGTTTCTGGGTTTCCTCCTCTTCCCCAAGATGGGTCCATTGTTGACCGCTCCCCAGATCCTCTGGATGAACCTGGTCACCGATGGTTTTCCTGCTCTGGCATTGGGTATGGATCCACCCGAAAAGGATGTCATGGGCCGTCCCCCCCGCTCGCGCACGCAGGGCGTCTTCACCCGGCCCCTTTTTCTGCGGATCGGCGTGGCAGCAGCGATCATGGCTGCCGGCGCCTTGCTCGCTTTCCTCTGGGGAGCCCAAGCTGGCGTGGGCAAGGCCGAGACGATGGCCTTCACCACCATCGTCTCATTGGAACTCCTCTTCGCTTTCCTCTCCCGCTCCGAGCGAATACCTACCTGGAAGATGAAGCTTTTTGAGAACCGTTACCTGCTCTGGGCTTGCCTGCTCTCTTTCTTGCTGCAATTGGTCTTGATCTACTTCCCACCCCTGCAAGGCGCTTTCTCCACCGTCCCTTTGGGTTGGCTGGATTGGGGGATCACAGCAGTGATTCTTTTGGTCAGCGGGCTCTTGATGGAAGGTTTGAAAGTGACGCTCTTCTCTCGGCTCTCCTCGTAGGGGCGGGTTTCAAACCACCCCTCTTTCCTCGTAGGGGCGGGTTTCAAACCCGCCCTTTTACCCCCTTAAGTTGCGCAGCAAGAGCGCTCCATAACGCCGAAAGAGGGCGAAAGAATAGCTGAACTTGGAGATCCCTACTTCCCTCACTTTGAGGGTAATGGGGACTTCGGCAAAACGCAACTTGGCCCGCTTGCAGAGGAGAACTTCCTCCAGTTGGATGGAGAAGTCCTCCTCCTTGGTTCCGGCGATTACTTCCAGCCCGCGCCGGCTGAAACCGCGGTAGCCTGAAGTGGCATCGCGCACCGGCAATCCCATCATCTGACCGAAGAGGTTGCCGGCCCTGGAGAGGACCCGGCGCCAGAGCGCGACATTAACCATCCCCCCGTGGGCAACATAGCGCGAACCGATCACGACCTCGGCGCCACTATCGAAAGCCTGGCGGAAGCGCGGCAGGTGCTCGGGGTCGTGGGTGAAGTCAGCGTCCATGAAGATGGCGAAATCCAGCGTTTGCTGTAGGAGGAAATGCACAGCAGTGCGGATGGCCTGGGCGAAGCCGCGGTTCTGTGCATGATCAAGACGGACGATGTTCCCGAAACGGCCCTGCTCACCCTCGATCTCGCCTTTGGTGCCATCACGACTGCCGTCGTTCACGCAAAGGATGCGCCAGTCGGCAAATCCTTGGCTCGTGAGGACTTCCTCTAGTTTCTCCAGCAAGGGCGTCATGTTCCCTTCCTCGTTGTAGCAGGGGATCACCACCCATACAGCTTCAGACATGCCTCATAGTCAATCGCAGAAGTTTTTTCCTGTCAATTGGTGGAAGGCTTGGGCTTCTCCTACAATCAAGGCCGTGCGCAGGACTGCCTTCTGGATACTGCTGATCCTCTTTGTCGCGCTTCGCCTGGTGGGGTTGGGCAACCCGCTTAGTGAACAAGCCTCCTGGCGGCAAGCTGATACCGCGGCGATGGCCCGCAACCTGCTGCAAAATTTCTCCTTCCTCCCCCAACTGGACTACGAGGGACCAGGTCCGAACACCTCTCAATTGGAGTTCCCCTTCTTGCCGATGGTCGTGGCCCTTGTCTGGAAGGTCTTCGGAGTGGCCGACTGGAGCGCCCGCCTGGTAGCTTTGGCTTTCTCCATGCTCTCCTTTCTCTTCCTCTGGCGCCTTGCCGCGCGCACCTTGGGGCGCCGAGCTGCGATTATCGCTGGTTTGGTTTATGCCATCACCCCTTTCAACGTTTTCTACAACCGCACGGTGATGCCCGAACCGGTCTTGCTGGCTTTCAGCCTGATGGCTCTGGACGCTTTCGTCCGCTATCTGGACGAGGGTGGCAACGGCAATGCCGCCTGGGCAGCTCTATCTATCCTGGCGGCAACTTTATCAAAGCCGAACTTTCTCTTTTTCGGGCTGGCTTTCGTCGTCCTGCTGGTCAGCCGTAAGGGTTGGCGGGGCTTTCTTGATGGGCGCCTTTGGCTGATTGCCGTAGTGGGGCTGCTCCCCGCGCTCCTCTACTTCCAATGGGCCGGCCTGCAAGCCAGCCAGCAGTTCCTTACCGGGCTCCTGGAGAAACGAATGCTGCCCACTTTCCTGGAGACGTTCTTTTCCCCCGCTTTCTGGTCCTTTCTCCCTGTCCGCTTGGCTGAGCGCGTTTGTTCCTGGCCCGGCCTTGTTCTCTTCTTCCTCTTTACACTGGCTGCTCTCTTCTCACGGCATGCCCGCTACCTTGCCTTCGCCACCCTGGGTTGTTTGTTGCTATTCATCTTCGTCAGCCTGCCCATCCAATACGAACATGACTACTACCACCTGTTGCTGGTCCCCGTCTTCGCTTTGACTCTGGGATGGGGGTTGACCGCTATTAGCCGGGCGAAGGCAGGCAGCTTTTCTCTGGAGCCTCTCGGGGTCGGACTGACGGTGGGCTTAGCCGTGGTTATTGTGTCGGGCGGGTTGGCCGGGGTAGGTCACTTTTGGCAAGCAGACCCCGCTCCGCTCCGTCTGGGCCAACTGATTCGCACATACACCAAACCGAATGACCTGCTGCTGGTTGACCAATTGAACCCCATTTATTTCTACTACGCCGACCGCAAAGCCTGGCGAGTTCCCCCGTCCGACTTGACGCCAACCCTCATGCAAGAGCGGCAGCGGGAAGGGGCTACTTGTCTGGTTCTGGTCAGCGTTGAGGGCCGCCGTGCCTTCCCCTCGCCTGAAATGTCCGGGCATGTGTGGCTGGACGGCGTTGATGGTAAACTAGTCCAGCTTAAGTAATCCTCGGAGGAAATAATGACCAAAGTGGAACGGTGCCCCAGTTGTGGGGCGATCAAGTGCCCCAATTGCGGCGCCCCTCTCAAGCGGGACGTACGTGTCTGTCCCTATTGCGGTGTGGAGCTAGTCATCTCGGAAGACGGCGCCGAGTTTCAGAAGGTGGAGCTGCTGAATTGTCCTCACTGTGGCAGCAAGATCAGCCGACATACCCCACTCTGCCCCTCGTGCGAGAAAAAGGCTTGGCAGTACTGCCCCAACCTGCGTTGCGACGAGAAGTTCGACGTGAACCTGCTGGTCTGTCCCCGTTGCGACGCCGAGGTGCGACGCGGCTACAATCGGCTGGAAGAGGACTATGCCGCCCTGGTGGAGAAACCGATGGCAAAAGCGCAAGAGGAAATCAACAAACAACTGGTGGACGGGGAGCGTGTCCTGGTGCAACTGGTCGCCGTCGAAGACACCTTGGTCCTAACCGACTGCCGCATCCTGCACTGCAGCGGAGCAAAGTCCTTCACCTACATCTACTCCGAAGTGACGAACGCCGCATTGGACAAGTACGGGAATCTGACTATCTCCCTGGGCGGGGAGAAGCCCAAAGATATCCTGCTCATCTGCCCGGTGAAAAAACAAGCCGAGTTCGCCCAAGCGGTGGAGCTGATCCAGTCATTCCTCAAGAAAGCCGTCGTCAATAAGAGCTAACGACACCTTCATTCGGTCTCGAAAAAAAGGCTGCAGAGAGTTGCAGCCTTTTCACTTTTGACGCCTGTCCTATTTCAGGAAGGCTTCCAACTTGCGCTCGGTCGTGGAACCGATGATGCGCTCCACGATCAGACCCTGTTCGTCGATGATGAAGGTGGCTGGGATGGAGTTGATTTGATAGAGGCTGGAGATCGGTGAACCCTTCTCAGCGTCCAGGATCACCGGATAGTCCAGGGGGGTTCCCTGGAGGAAGGCCTCCACATCGCTGCGGGCGCCGTCCACTTCAACACTGAAGACAGTCACCCTTTCCTTGTTGTTCGAATAGAAGGCCTTCAGCTCAGGAATTTCCCTGATGCAGGGCCCACACCAGATGGCCCAGAAATTGATTAGTACCATTCCCCCACGCAGCTCGCTCAAAGAGATCCGCTCACCTTGCATGCTGATACCGGTGAAATCCGGCGCTAGCAGCCCTTTCTGAGGACCGCTACTGGCTGAGGGTTGTTCACTTGGCTGGGAAGCGCCGGGTTCACTGGGGGTCGAGGTCGCTGGGATTGGGCTTCTTTGCACACAGCCCGCAAGAAGGTTGAATATAAGCGCCAAAGCGGTCAAAACTACTATCCAAGATCGAATTCGCATCTCTAGGTCTCCTCTTTTTTCTGTTAGAATACCGCTACCGCGCCCGTGGCTCAACGGATAGAGCGACGGCCTCCGGAGCCGTAGGTTGCAGGTTCGAATCCTGTCGGGCGCGCCAAATGCAAGTTTTCGATGACTCGCAACTTTTTTTTAGAAATGGAACAGAACGAGTTTTCGGTAAAAACGGCGCCTGAATTAGGAGTGGAGAAAACTCCAACAGACAGGCTGAAGTAAGAAGGGGACTATGCGAAAAATCACATTCTTGCTGATCAGTGTCGTAATTCTCGCTTCTATTGCTGTCTTTCCCGCTACGGGGTTAGGCCAGAGTTCGGATCAACTGCCAGTGATTGATGACGCCAAGATTTTCCAGGGTAGGATCGGTGAAGTTGAAGCGGCCGCCAGCAAATTAGCCAACCAGGGAGCGGATGTCCGCGTGAGGACAATACTGACCTATGGAGCAGCCGCTAATTTGGACCAGTATGAAGGACAACTGGAACAACGCAGTCCTTCTTGGATAGATCAAGATGGCATCCGTAAGAATAACTTGATTGTCCTTATCGGAGCGTTGCAAGAACGGCAGACAGGGTTGTATTACGGCGCCTATTGGGAAGACATTATCGGCGACAACTGGTTACGCATCCAGACTGACATAATGAACCCGCTTTTCAATAACGGCGACTATGCCGGCGGGACAATCAAAGGGCTGGAAGAGATAAGTCGGTTAATCCAAGGGTACGGCCAATCTCAAACGGGATCTCAGGGCGAAACGGGACTGTGGCCGATAGCCTTACTCGTGGCAATCCTCTTAGTGATCGGGGCGCTGCTCTTTCTGAACTACCGCAAAAACCGGGCCAGATGGCTAGCCGTTCGGCAGAAAGCGATGCTAGCCAAACAAGGCGCCGCCTCCGGGATTAATGAACTGATTGAAACTATACAGATGCTCGAAATAAAGGTCAATGTAACGGCTGGCAAGCTAGTTCCGGAGGAGGCAGCAACGCTCAGGGGGAGTCTGGAAAAAGCCAAAAGGCTCATTGACGTAAGCTCTCAAACTTACAGCGAGCTGGCACACAGCGCTGGAGATCCCGAAAACCCCAAACTGGGAGAAGCGCAACTGGGAGTGATTGAAACGGAATACCAGAAGATTCTGGGAAATTTGCGCCAGGCCAGGGAATCGATCAAGGGAGCAGAAGAGCAGATAGTTATCGTGCGGCAAGCAATTGATGGTTTTCCGGGCAAGGTTGCCGAAATAAACTCGGGAATCGAAGATGCTCTCCTGAAACAGGATGAATTAAAGAGGGCTGGTTATAAATCAACTTATCCCGCTGACCTTGTTGCCAAAGGTCGTAATACACTGGAACAAGCGAAAACTCTGGTCGCCGAAAAACGTTTTATAGAGGGAACAAAGATTGTCAGCCTGGCGGCCGAACAGATAAAACAGGCTATCCAGGCAGCGAATGAGCTACCCCTGAAAAAACAGCAAGCAGAGGCGGCAGTCCCAGCATTGGCGTCACGGATTGAGCAGGTC
>CAYXFH010000008.1:0-10655 GCA_964464245.1 uncultured bacterium | reverse complement strand
ACGCGTTCGTCAGTTGAGCCACGAGGAAATGGGAAGATTGCTGGCGATCGTCAGCCGTTTAGGATCACGTCCCTCGCGCCTGCTGGAGAGCGAAGACCCCAGCCCGGGCGAGGTGCGCAAACTGCTCCTGGCACTGGGTATCGTCAAGGCGCCACACCTGATCATCATGGACGAACCAACCAACCACATGGATTTGCCTTCCATCGAATGCCTGGAGGATGCGCTGCGGGATTGCCCCTGTGGATTGCTGCTGGTGAGCCACGACCTGCGCTTTCTGAAAGCGCTGGCGAAATCCAGGTGGGATATTGAAGAGAAGAGCAGCGGGCAGTACGCCCTTCGCCTTTCGGAGTTCTAGGTTCGTCTGTGCCGGGACCACCGCCACAAAGAAAAGCCGATGACAGTGCCAACGACCAGACCGGCTAGGAGCCAGGGTAAAAGTGGAAGCCAGCCGCTTTCTACGGAGGTGGGAATTGATCTCAACGAGGAGGCGAGGACTCCTTTTTCGTCAAGCACCAAGGATCCGTTTCCCTCGAAACCTTTCTCCGTTGAGATGATCCGCTCTTTCAACGACGCCTTCCAGAGTTTACTCTGATCCCCATCGAGGGCGATAAGGACTTCTTCCCGCTGAGGCAGAAAGACCATCGAAACCAGGGTAGGGGAGCCGCCGCTGTTGCGTGCCAGGTTGAGCGTTTCCATCGCCTGGGCAGCCCCGAATTGCCCCAGGTTGGTCTGGATGAATGGCCAGGCCTTCTGGTAGCGATCTGCGCCTGCTCCTCTTGTCTTGAGATAGTCTTGTCCGGCAAAATCCGCAAGGGGGAAGTTGGTCATCACCAGGAAGCGGTCCTGAATCGGTGTAATCCGGTTTCCAGATACCCCCGGCTCCAGCACGAAAGCCGTTCCCGAGGAATCGGCCACCAATATGTGCAGACTGGTTTCCCCTTCCACCAAGCGCCGGGAGTTCACTAGCGAGAGGACTGCCGAAGCTGAGGAAGACTGCTTCAGGGCGTAGTCGGCAGCCGCCCAGATGGGAAGATCGTCGGGGCCGGAAGGGACGGCGGGAGGAACAGGATAGAGCATCTGGGCACTGGAGAAAACACCATCGCTGTTCATCCCTACCGTGGAATACCAGGAACCATCCTGTGGGAATTCCATCCGAAAGACTTGGCGCTCCCAGGTGCTGGTCAGGCTGAACCGGAGCTCCCGAGGCGGATAGTCGAAGTTCATTCCATAGATAGCTTCGCTATCGTAAACGGCAAAACCGGTGCAAGCGAGACTAATGGAAGGGTTGATCACAAGAGCAACGCATGTGATTCCCACCATAACCATCAGTGCTGTCAAGCCGTGCCGGCAGGATCGAAGCCATTGCACCCACACTTGCCGGGATCCCATTCTGTTGCCCCTCTCTTGCGGTTTTAAAATTAGATCAAGGCTTGATCGGCTAGGTTCGCTTCAGCAGTTTGAGGAAAGATTGGGTTTGTTCCCGTGTTCCCTGCTCAGGCCATTCCGCAGAAGGCTACGGTCGCCTGATACAGTGTCTTGACGCCAAAGAGCAGGGCTTCGATGGGGATGCGCTCGTCATGTCCATGGACCAGACTTAAGAAGTCCATCCCCTTCGGCAGTTGTATCGGGGTGAAGCCGTAACAAGGGATTCCCACTCGTGCCAGGTGCTTGGCATCGGTCGCTCCGATCAGCATCATGGGAGCAACTTTGGCGCCTGGATCATTTTGCATCAGCGCCTCAACAAGACAATGGAATAGGCGGGTTTGGCTGCTGGTCTCAACCGGCGGGGAAACGAGGATGGGTTCGAACTCGAAACCAGGACCCGCCACAGCACGTATTTCAGCTAGGAAGGATTCAACCGTCTGTCCGGGGAGGAGGCGACCGTCCAACTCTGCCTCGGCCTGGGAGGGGATCACATTGGTTTTTCCCCCGGCCCGCAATACGGTGGGGCAGACGGTGTTATGAAGGATGGCGAAGATAGTTGCGGCGAGGCTGGGGTCACTCAATAAATGACGGCGGGCCCACTCGCTGGTGGCAGGGTAAAGGAGCAGGCGCAGGCCCAATTGGGCCAGGCCGCCCAGCGCTGAACCGATCCCGTTGATCATATCCGTTGCAGCAGCCGTCCGATGGAAAGGAAGGGGCGTTTTACCCAAACGAGCCACTGCACGCGAGAGTTTGACCACAGCATTGTCCTGATGAGGTCGAGAAGCGTGTCCGGGAGAGCCGCGAGCAGTCATTCGCACCCAGCAGACGCCTTTCTCGGCCACTTGGCACAGATAGACACGACCTTTCCCCAGGTCGATGGGAAGGCCGCCGAACTCGGTAAGGGCATACTCTGCCTGGATCAAGTCTAAATGCTGATCAACCAAGAAACCCGCTCCAAACAAGCCGCCCGCTTCCTCATCGGCAGTGGCCGCGAAGATCACATCTCTTTCCAGGGGCAGGCCAAGGCGCTTCAAAAGGAGCATGGTCATCAATTGCATTACCACTGCGTCTTTCATGTCCAGCGCTCCCCGTCCCCAAATACACCCTTCGGCCACAACACCACTGAAGGGGTCGTAACGCCAGCGTTCCGCTTCGACGGGAACCACGTCCAAGTGAGAGAGGAGCAGCAAAGGCTTGTTCGTTCCATGGCCGCGGTAGCGAGCCACGATATTTCCACGTCCAGGAGCCGATTGCAGCACTACGGGTTGATACCCCTCCTGCGCCAGGATCCCAGCCAGGTATTCAGCAGCCGCCAGCTCATTTCCCGGGGGATTGGTGGTGTTGATGCGCAGCAAAGCCTGCAAATGGGCGACAGCCTCTTCCCGGATGGCTGCCCAATCGACCGTCATTCCGCTATCTATATCTATGTTCATAAGTTCAGGCCTTTCCAAACGAGGTGGAGTGACTTGGATTATAGTCTTTCCAGCAGTATTGGGAACGCGCCTAGCCCCATGAGTTACAACTTAAAGTGGTGAATCCTATTGTGTGAGTCTACCCGGATGAGTAGAGTAGGAAGGAGAAACGAGGCCTTAGGGTCAAAAAGGAGAGACGATGCCCATTTTTTCCGTTGCGCCGACCGGGAAAGTAACTTCGAAGGTTTTTGTTGTATCCGGCAAGATGGTCAACTTCTATTTGATTCAGGGGCCGGAAGGGCTTGTCGCGATAGACACCGGCCCTTCCAGGCCGGACGCACACGGCCAATTGGAGACCTTGGGGATCGATCCATCCCAGGTGGTGGCTGTTTTCCTAACTCATTCCGACTATGACCACACGGGCGGTCTTGCTCTCTTCCCCCAGGCTCGGCTTTACCTGGGGCAAGGTGAAGAGCCTTTGGTGACCGGGAAGGTTCGCCGCATGTTCATCCGCTTCAACAAACCGCTGGATCGGCCGTATTCACTTCTGGCTGACGGCCAGACTGTGACGGAAGCGGGCTTGACCGTCCAGGCCATTGCCACACCCGGGCACACCCCTGGTTCGACCAGCTATCGTGTGAACGAAAAGTGGCTGTTTACGGGAGATACCGTGCGTCTGGTCAAAGGTCGCGTTGTCCCCTTCATCGGTTTCATCAACATGAACACGCAGATCCAAGTGCAGTCTATTCGGAAGCTGGCGCGATTGGATGGGATCGAGCTGCTCGGTACCGCTCACCACGGCGTCAGTCACGACTATGCCCAGGCGATGCAAGCCTGGCGATCCGCAAGCTAACAAAAAAGGGGACAGATTTATTTTCCCACTTTTCTTGGCCTTCCCGGCCCTCGAGATTCTACCCTTCGTTCAATGATCTTCCCGATCTCGTCCGCAAGATCTGATACTTCGCTACTTTTTAGGCGGATCGCCAGCTTGCTGTCCCCGTTAGAGCGATCTACGGAAAATTAAATAAATCTGTCCCCTTTTCTCTAACGCTGGGCGAAAGTGGAATTGGCGGTTTATCAAAACTAATAGTAAATACTACGTTCAGGCTTTCGTAATGGATATTGGTGACATATAGATTGGAATCCTTGCCGTCATAAGCGTGGCTGTTCGGCACACTACTGGGAGTAAAAGAACATCCGGAAGAATAAATATCTGCCGCGTTGCCAGTATTAATATTTCTCTCCAACTCCCACAACCCGTCTGCCTGTTCCAGGGCCGCTAAATAATGACCCGTATTTGTGTGACTTGGATACCACTCGTTACGATTATTGGTATCCACGCTTTCATCAATATGCCAAATTAACAAACCATACCCAGGTAACCAATCATAACTTCCAATATTCTGTCGGTTTTCCAACAGAAAATACTCGTTAGGTCGACCCAGAATAGGAACCTTAATGGCTTTGCCCGTAGATTCAACAGGTGGCAGAACACATTCCTGATTAACTGTTACCGTTGTTAGATCTAACCAACCAAGAAGGTCTTTGTTAAAGGCGTCAAAATGCCGATAATAATAAGCACCCATAAAAGACCATAAGCCAGCGCCTCTAGACGAAATATCATAGTCATATAGATCGTATGTTCCCAATAAATGGGAATATTCATGAGTGAATATGAAAATGCTTTTATCTAGGGGATTCTTCTCATATTCAATTTCAAAACAAAAATCTCTAATAGTCACACCATCCCTATGATTATTAGTTCTTCCGGAAATTGCATAATTCTGAATATACCCTCCAGCTCGGACAAATACCAAGCCATCGCAAATACCATCATGATTGGCATCATGCTGACTAAAATCAATCCAAGGGTCAACAATAGCCAAAATATCATCTCTGAATTCCATATATTTAGCAGTATTGATTCCGGTAAAATAATAGCTGAATGGCTTGGGCGCCCTAATCCAACCATCATCTGTAGCGTTCCAATAAACAACGCCTTGACAATTAAATTTATCAAGACTGTTTGCCTTTAAGAAAGTAGTTACCGAGTTACCCATCTGGGAGAAAAAAAGATCTTGGTAGTACGCCCGTGTTGATAACGAATTAGCCGGCCTGTCTGAAAAGTCAACCAATAACGTTACCGGTTTATAAACACCAAGTCGCGGACTAGGGCGAGAAATAGTAACACTATCTGTTGAAGTAGGCTCCTGATTGGAAATATTATTTCCAATCAGGGACAAAGGTTGGAACACTAACCCTGCTACCGATATCAAAACGCAAAAAGTCTTGGTAATCGCCAGCTTCATTTTGTCTCTCCCCGGATTCTCGAATCGCTTCGCCCTACACGCAGGGCTTTCACCAAGAACGATATACCACTTCACCAGAGTTTTGACCACGGCTCCCAGCGCGAGTTTCAATCGGCAGGTTGCTTTTTTGCCTCAATCCCTCCTACCTATCCTCGCATCGTGCGATAATACCAGTGAGATCGGCCTAGAGCCTTCCAAGGAGAATTAGCGATGAAGATGGCATGGAGCAAAACGGTATTTGCGGCATTTATCGTGTTGTGCTTGGTCGCGATGCCTGCCCTTAGTAGAAATAATCAGGCGCCTGCAGGCTTTGACTCATCGCGAGCGTTCGCTGCGTCTGCCCCCACGCCCGACTTTTACGACCCGCTGGATGGGGGCATCCTGACCGACTCGACCCTGACCAGCGCCCAATTCAACAGCGCCATTGATTCCTTGCGCGGAGTCAGCGAGGCTCAAATTGCACTGGTCGGGCAAGCTGTACACCTGGACGGCTTGGACAGCTATATCGGCTATCCCGGCAGGTTGCTCAATCCAACCGAGGGCAGCATCCGTTTCGCCTGGTCGCCCGATAGCGATCTCTACGAGGTCTACCGCAACTACCAATCTTCCTGGCGCGATTATAACGGCAACCAGAACTACGGCGGGTTCCTGCTGGACACCGTGGGCTGGGCCGCAGCCAACACCGGCGCCTTCACTTCCTTTCTCAGTTTCGTGCCGGCCAGCAGTGGGGCAGCCAATACTACGCTCACTTTCAGCAGTTGGAATGGCTCCAACTGGGCCTCGGCTCAGAAAGCGGGAATCAACTGGAAGCCGGGTCAGTGGTACGATATCGCTTTCACTTGGAGTGCCGGCGACAAGTTGATCTGTATTTACCTGGATGGAAAGAAGATCGCCGAGGGCAGCTACAACGGTCCGCTCAGTGCCGACGAGCCCTTCTTCCTGGGCCAGGCGCCCTGGCCTTTCAATGGGGAAGAATATTGGCCCTACGGTCCCCATGCCATGTTGGGCAGCTATGACGAGCTGCGCATCTACAAACAAGCGCTGCATGAAGGTGACTTTGGGACTACTGCACCCACGCCCACGCCTTCTCCCACACCCACGCCTTCTCCTTCACCGTCCGCCACTCCGACCCCGAGGCCGACTCCTACCGGCAAGGCCGGCCCCATCGACCTGGTCTTCTGCATCGACACCACCGGCTCCATGGATGAAGACATCCAACAGGTCAAGGACCAGGCGGCGATGATCATCAACACCCTGGCCGGCATGACCGGGGACTTCCGGGTAGGTCTCATCGGCTACCGGGACTTCGGCTCCAACCCACCCGAAGCCTACACTTTCGTCGACTTTCCCTTCACCAGCGACTTCAAAAAGATCATTGAGAACATCAACGCCCTGCAGGCAGACGGCGGCGGTGACGACCCGGAGGCGGTTTACGAGGCTTTGCTGCGTGCCATGGACAATGTCACCTTGGGCCGGTGGCGCAACGGGGCGGGCAAGATCATCATCCTGATGGGCGATGCCCCGCCGCACGAGAAGGGAGAGACCTCCCAGGACGGCAGCTACACCTACCAGTACACCGTCTCGGACGTAGCCACGGTGGCCCAGAACCTGGATCCGGCACACATCTTCCCGGTCATCACGGGAACCGCTGAGGACGTCACCACGGAAGCCTTCAAGCAGATCGCCACGCTCACTGGGGGACAGGTCTTCACGGCTGACGAGGCAAGCAAGGTGCCCCAGGTCATCTCCTCGGTGATCTCCACGGCTGTGACCGAGGTCAGTCGCGTCTACCCCGACATCTCCGGCCACTGGGCGGCGACCGAGATCGAGAAGCTGACCAAGATCGGCATCCTGCGGGGTTTCCCGGACGGCCTCTTCAAGCCCGACCAGCCGGTGACGAGAGCTCAGTTCGCCAAGATCATGACCATCGCCCTGCGCATCCCCGAGGTCAAACCGGCCAGCCCCACCTTCTCTGACGTACCCACCAATCACTGGGCCTACGGCTACATCGAGGCGGCGGCCAAGCGGGGCCTGCTGAAAGGCTTCCCGGACGGCGCCTTCAAGCCGGAGGATCCTGTCAGCAAGGCCCAGGCGGCGGCCATCATCGCCCGGGAGAACGGCTGGACGGCGACTCCGGCATCTCCCAGCTTCAACGACATTGCGACTACTTACTGGGCCTTCGCCTACATCGAGGGGGATCTCCAGCGGGGGGTCCTGCGCATCCCGGACCCAAACATCAACGCTTCAGGGAACACCCTCGGGGATGTGGCTTCCACCCGGGCCCAGGCCTGTGTGCTGGTCTACCGTATGCTGGAGATCACAGATGCCGCCCCCTAGACTTCTGCACCAGAAAAAGGGGACAGATTTATTTTCCCACTTTTCTCGGCCTTCCCGGTCCTCGAGGTTTTGCTCGTCTTTCAATGATCTTCTCGATTTAGCCCACAAGATCTGATCCTTCGCTATTCTTAGGACGGGTCGCCAGTCAACTGTCCCCGTTGGAGTGATCTACGAATAAATAAATCTGTCCCCTTTTCTACCGTGGTGGCCGCCACCAACTGCGACCTCAACCAATTGGAGTAGTTGCTGGGTGCGCGGATCGTTTCCCGCCTATTGGAGATTTGCCTCCTGCTGGAGGTGAAAGGGCCGGACCGACGGAAACAAGCCGCGAAAGAACGGAAACAGCCATCATACAGCACCGGTCTGCAATTCCGTTTCCGTTCCGCTTCGGTTTCGTGTGACTACAGCCGCACGAAACCACTGGAGGGTGTCGCGATCTAGCCCACGACGCCTGGCCGCGACCCTCCGGCTCCCAGAACCAACCAAAAAGGGGACAGGGTTGTTTTCGCTTGTTACTGAAGAACAAACCAAAAATACTCCATGAAAGGAGATAAATTTCCGAGAGTTGCCTATTGAGTCCAGCAGATCATTCTCCAAAGAAACGTTATACAAAACCTGAAGGAGGTTTTACCATGAACACACTTTTTTTTTTCTCGATGGTGGTTGAAGCGATTTTTGGAATTGGATTCATCGTCGCACCTAGTCTATTGCTTGGACCAATGGGAGTCACTCTCAACGAAACCGCCACAACCTTCGCCCGTTTGTTTGGTTCAGCGATGATAAGTTTCCCCGTTCTACTCTTTTTTGCGCGCAAATCAGACAAAGCAGAGTTTAGGAAGGGAGTCGTCATTAGCATGTTTATCTACTACATCGCCAGTACCATCATCCTTCTCATTACACAGTTAAATGGTCAAATGAATGCAATGGGTTGGAGCGTAGTTGGTCTGCACCTATTATTTACGCTATGGTTCGGCTACTTCCTAGTCAAGAAAACTTAAACCAGCGCATTTTAACACCAGGTGCGCGACAGAACCAACCGCGCCCCTCCGTCTTCTATTGCCGCCCGGTCGTTCTGACGTGTTATCTTGGGTTGTGGCCGAGCGATTCTATTATACCCCATCAATCCTTGTACAGTGCGATGATCCGCGAACGAAACAACTTCTGCTGGGGCGAGCAGATCGGCGGTGGGTTTCAGTTTTGCTGGAAAAGAGCAAAGGCCGGACCCCATATTTTCCCTTGCGAAGAAACAGACCAAGCCGGTGATGGTACACTATGGCAGGATGCGGAATTAGTTTAGACTCCCACCCAGTGATGAGCTGTGACAAACGATCGTAGCCTAAAGAAAGAAATCATAGCGAACGGCGCGAGTACTCCCAATACTTCTGACGTGGCTGCTTTAGCTCAAGACTTCGATTTGGCTGCAGTGTACGTATTCGGCAGCAGGGCAGGGGAAATCGTCGCATCGGCTTCCGGGACGGCGCCCTCCGGCGAGCGCTCCGAATCGGATGTAGACATCGGAGTCCAGCCAGAGAGGGGATCTTCCCTCTCAGCGCGGCAGCGGGTTCAGTTGGCCCTGAAGATGGAGGAAATGTTCAAAGTCTCCCGCGTCGATCTAGTGATCCTGCCAGAAGCCAACGCTTTTCTCGCCGCCGACATTGTGCGCGGTGAGCTTCTCTATTGCTGCGACTCGGTCCAGGAAGCCAAACTCCAGCTCTATTACTTGCGGCGTGCGGGCGATCTAGCGCCATTTCTCCGGGAGAGGTGGCGCGAGCTAGTAGGCGCTGAGCTGTGACACCATCAAAGATCAAGGCAAGCATCGTCCTAGAGAGAGCCGAGCAGATCACCGAGCTGCTTTGTAGCATCGATGCGCTGCCGCTGGGCAGCTACCTTCAGTTCCAAAGTGATCCGCGCAACCCAGCAGCGGCGGAATCTTTCCTCAGGCGGGCGCTGGAAGCACTGCTCGACCTGGGGCGACACATCCTGGCCAAAGCATTTGGCCTGGGTCCATTGGAATACAAAGAGGTGGCGCTTACTCTCGCCCGGCAAAAGGCGCTCGGCGCGGTTCAAAGTGCGCTTCTAGTGGAGCTTGCCGGGTATCGAAACCGTCTGGTGCATTTCTACGATGAGGTATCTGCGCGCGAACTCTATGATATTTGCACAAGCCAACTACAGGACATCCGCAACCTTCTGCGATCCCTGCTCGACTGGATCCGTCAGCACCCAGATTTAGTGGACGAGAAGCTCTAAGGGTTTTTCATGGACGTTGTTCAATTGTTCACGAATTTTCAATGATCCTCATCCGTGCGGGACGTTCTCGTATCAGAGCCTTTCCTCGATCCGCAGCGATGCTGACGAAATGGGGACTGGCTCGTTTTCTACCTTTGGAAAAGATGTTTGTACCCTTTTTTTCTGTTCGTCTTCTTTTTGCCAGAAACGGCTCTGGGAGTCGCTGAAAAAGTAGCCTATCCCCTTTTTGTCCCCCAGGATGACAGGAGGGGAGCGGGCTCGGGATGACAACCTCTTTTGTCACCCTGATCCGTCTTTGCGAAGGGTCTGGCAGTTCGTCCTACGCACCAAAAGGCAACTGCAAGATCCTTCGCTACTCTTAAGACGGGTCGCCAGTCAACTGTCCCCATTGGAGCAATCTACGGATAAATAAATAAATCTGTCCCCTTTTCTTAATAGCCGCTCTTTACTCTCGGGGCATCCCCTATGTCTAGATACTGGTCCCCCTCTCGGGTGTATTGCGGCCAGACTACACCCATCCCGCCGTTCGGATCCCCCGTCTTGGCGAACCGGACCCAGAGATCCATCATCGTATCAGAGACCGTGCTGCTCACCGGATCCGGCTTTAAAGTTGGCGGCCTGAACACAAAGAGGAGCTCGCTGCCATGGAATGCCCCCAAGGACTGCCCGGGCATCACATAGGAGAATCGGTAGAGGTATGTGTTCCGGTTCAAGTCTGCCATCGATCCAGCGGCAAACTTCGCAGCGTCATCAAAGTCGTAGTCAGTCATGAGTCGCTCCAAACGAAGCTGGACCTCTTCGGTCGAATTGGCGGGGTATCGAGCAAGAACCGCATCTGCATCCTTCCCGAACCGGTCCCGGATGAACTTTTCGTACTCGGGGGCGGTCATCTTTGCATCCGCGGCAAGCGTGGCCCCTTCATCGC
>CAYXFH010000007.1:0-3685 GCA_964464245.1 uncultured bacterium | reverse complement strand
GAAAGGACGATGCAGATGGCCCGCTCGCGCTGGTCCTGGGCCAGCGAACGGAAGAAGAAGTCGATCGGCAGGCGCTGCCCGCGAGGCGCGGAAGGTTCCATCAATTGCAGCGTGCCGTTCAGAAAGGCCATGTCGCAGTTGGGCGGAATGATGTAGGCGCAGTTTGGCATCACTTTCATCCCGTCCTCCACCTCGAAGACCTGCATGCGGGTGTAGCGCCGGATCAGGTCAGTGAGGATGCTCTTGTGGTCCGGGGCCAGATGCTGCACCAGGACAAAAGCCATGCCGGGATCGGCGTCGGCAGGCATGCCGGAGAAGAAGGCCTCGAAGGCGGCCAGCCCCCCGGCCGAGGCGCCGATGCCGACGATGGGAAAGCTGGCCTCCGGCGCGGATCGTGCTTCCTTAGTTGCTTCAGGCGGGGGAGAGGCGGCCATCTCTTCCGATGAATCTCTCCGGTCCGGGGCCGGAGCAATGGCCGGGTGAGATCCACCCAGAAGCGGGGTTGCTGCTTCCGGCTCCAGGGCGAGAGGCTGTGGCGACTCTTTCGCCTCCTTCGCTTCCTTCGAGGGCTGCTCTTCCACTCGCTTCCTCTTCGGCATAACGCCTCCAGACCGGCTGCGTAAATCGCTGGCCGTTTTCTTGCGATCATACTATAAATCTGGCCCTTACGATGAGTTGAAGCGAAAAAATGAGGAGGATGCGGACGGCTTGCGCGGTCGATTGCCGATGGTTGAGTACGAAGGCTTGACGCCAGCTCATAGACGACTATGCTTTCATCAAATCGGACCACGATAGAGGAGAACGAGATGGATCGAAGCGCTTGGCAGATCGCGGCAGACCAGTTTCCCCAAGGTGCGCCCCAGGAAGAGCAGTCCCGTTTCTTATTGCGATACGCGATCCTGGCGCCTTCCTCGCACAATACCCAGCCCTGGAAGTTCTCCCTGGAGGGAACGCGGATCCTCATCTTCACCGACCCGGAACGCTGGCTGAAAGTGGCCGATGCCGAACAGCGCGAGCTGCACATCTCGGCCGGCTGTGCGCTGGCCAACCTGAAGCTGGCCGCTCAGCGCTTCGGCTTCAGGACCGAGACCGCATATCACCCTGAAGCGGACGGCGACCTGGCTGCGACAGTGGAGCTTTCCTGCGCTGCTGAGGTTGCCGGCTCGTTGACGGAAACCCTCTTTCCCTTGATCACGGCGCGTCACACCAACCGCGATCACTACGATGGGAAAGAGGTGGACCCGCAATCCTTGGTTGCGCTACGCGATTGTGCCGGAGTGGGGGGGGCGGAAGGCGTTTGGGTCACCGATCGGGAGGCGATCGAGCGCCTCGGCGAGTTGGTCGAAAAGGGCGATGCGCTGCAATTCGCCGAGCCGGCCTACCGCAAGGAGTTGGCCGATTGGATGAGACAGGGAGTCTTCGGCCAGCCGGCTTTGGCTGCCAAGTCCCTGGCTTTCCTCATCTCCCATGCCGACGTTGGTCATCAACAAGGAGAGACGGAGAAAAAGCTGATTCAATCGGCCTCCGCCTTCGGGGTTCTGGGCGTGGAAACGGTGGATAAGGTCTCGCAGATCAAGCTGGGGGAGGCCTACGAGACGCTGGCCTTGACCGCGGCCAAGCTGGGCCTGGCCCTGCAGCCGATGAACCAGGGGCTGACGGAGGTTCCCGCGCATCTGGAAGAGCTGCGGACCATCGCTGGGATCAAGGGGATCCCTCAGATGTCCTTCCGCCTGGGCTGCGCCAAACCGGCCGAGCCCCAGGTGCGTCGAGCCCTGGAGGATTTCCTCTAAAAAGGGGACAGATTTATATTTCTACAGTCCACAAAGCCTAATGGGGACAGATTTCAAATCTGTCCCTACTAGTTGCTGTAAAAATAAGGGGACAGATTTATTTTCCTACCGTCCCCAAGATTCGATCCTTCGATGCGGAGTTTGCCCTTGAGCGAAACGAAGGGCTCAGGACGAGCCACCGGTCAACTGTCCCCGTTGAAGCGATCCACGGATCAATCACGCTGTCCTTTCTCCCAGTTTTTCCAGGATGGAAACTAGCGGTGGTATGTCTTGCGTGACGATATTCCAAAGGATTCCAAAGTCCACCATGTCATCACCATGGATCAAGCGGTGGCGCAAACTGACTATCTCAAACCATGGGATTCCGGGATATTTCCCCCGGATTTCCAAGGGGACGCGGTTGGCTGCTTCACCTATCACTTCGAGTAGGCGAACCAAGGAAATGTTTAGCATACGTTCATGGTCAAGGTCTTCCCGAGTTTTCCCTTGCATCATGGATTCGATTTCCAAAGCACAGTCCAGCATCTGCTGCAATGTGACCTGCACCTCATGGAGCGGCATACTGGACCTCCGCCTCCGCCAGGACGCGTTCCCGGAAATAGGGACTTAGGAAATGCACTGTATTTAGATCCACCTCTCGACCCAAAATGGAGGATAGCTCTTCCTGCATCGTGAAAAAGGCCAAGCCTGGTAAATGGCCTGGCTTAAATTCGACCAGCACATCCACATCGCTGATCGGTAGAAAGTCCTCTCGTAGCACGGAGCCGAAAAAGGCGAGTTGTTGAATGTGATGGCGACGGCAAAACGATTCAATCTTTTCTGGGTCGATGCCAATTCGTATCACCAGGAAGATCCTCCTTTCTAATAAGCTGCAGTTGCCTTTTTAGCCTCTATTCTAGAATTTGCGCTGCCTAAATCCAAGCTCCTGATTCCTGCCCACAAAGTACGGGAAACCCTTGGTGTCAGGTTAAGCGTTGATCTCTTTGCATCAAATAAGCAAATAAGGGGACAGATTTATTTTCCCACTTTCCCCAGTCTTCCCTGCCCTCTCTATTCCGCCCGCCTTTCCATCTTTTTCTCCATTTCCTCCTCAAATCAGCGGCTCCATTGCTTCAATGGGAACCAAGATGCTAGCTCCCGACCATTGAGTCTCTCAGGCCAGGCAAGAGAGGAAAGAATAAATAAATCTGTCCCCTTTTCTCCACCAGTGATTCCGAATATCAGAATAGGAGAATTGCAGAAATGACCACCAACACCATTCAAATCCGTAAAAAGGGCAGCCTTACCCTTCCGATCGATCTACGTAACAAATACAAGGTCGACGAAGGGGATATCTTTTCTCTGATTGATCTCGGGGACGGATCTTTCCTGCTGACACCTCGTATCTCGCAGGTTAACCGCTTGGGCGACCGGATTGCTGAAATCATTGATCGGGAGGGCCACTCCACAGATGACTTGTTGAATGCCTTGGATGACGAGCGCGAGCGATACTACCAAGAGCATTATGCCAAAGAGTAGCCTTTTTTTCGATAGCAGCGCGCTCATTGCCGGGATCGTCTCTTCGCAGGGAGCGGCTCGCACCCTCTTGCTTCTCGCTGAAGATGGAAGACTCTCTATCATTATCTCGAAGCAAGTCGTTGTTGAGGTGGAACGCAACATCGCCCGCAAAGCCCCCCAAGCGCTGGTGCTTACGCGTGAACTGATTCTGCGCGCCAATATCCGCATCGTGCCCGATCCGCAAATAGAGGAGGTCCGGCAACACCAGGATTGGATCAGCCATTCCGCTGACGTACCCATTCTTGTGGCGGCCACTCGCGCCCGCGTGGACTTTCTTGCTACGCTGGATACCCGCCACTTCATCGATGACCCGGGAGTTGCCCAGCGCAGCGGTTTGA
>CAYXFH010000006.1:0-13105 GCA_964464245.1 uncultured bacterium | reverse complement strand
GCCAACCTGGTGCTTCGCGATGCCGGGTTGCCGGAATATCGCCATCGCTCCTTTTCCACGCAAGCCGTCCACCTGGTCAAAGGCGTCGCGCTTGCTCCTCTTCCTCCTCCAGGCGAGCCTCTGGATTTGTATGGGGCGATGCGTTTGGCCCGGGAATGTCAGTATTGCCAACAACCGGGCCGTCGGGAGGCCTGTCCGGCAAAGCTGGACAGCGGCAACGTCTTGCGGCGATTGGAAGCAGGCAACGTGGCCGGAGCGGCGCGCTCCTTGCGTGAAAACAACCCCCTGGCAGAGATCTGCGGCTATCTTTGCGGGCCCAATCCCCCCTGCGAGAAAGCCTGCAACCGAAACAGCTTTTCGGACCAACCGGTGCGCATCGCCAACCTGCAGGCCTGGATCTGCCGGGAAGCCGGCAAGGAAGGGTGGGCTCTGCCAGCGGCTTCCCCCAATGGGTATCGACCTGCGGTCCAACGGGCTTTGGTACTTGGCGCTGGCCCGGCCGGCTTGAGCTGTGCGCACTACCTAGCCCGCCTGGGAATCCGCGTAGACCTCTGGGATCAGCAATCCTTTATCGGAGGTGGGTTGCAGCAGGCGACCGGGGAGCGTCTACCTATTGAAGTCTTGCGGCGCGAACTGGAGGGGTTGGATCGTTTCGGGGTAAGTTTTCAGGGAGGAAAATGCCTGCCCGAAGAGCTTCCACCGGAGAAACTTACCGGCCATGGGCGGGCAATATTTCTGGCAACTGGAGCTGCGTCCCGGCAGAGCACTGCAGCCTGGCTGGGGCTCGTCGACCTGACTATCGATCCTGAAACGATGGCGCTTGCCGGGAAGCCCGGTTTCTATGCTGGAGGCGGGCTGGTTCGAGAGGACTGCTCAGCCGTGCAGTCCGTCGCCGATGGCCGCACTGCAGCCGTCAGCATCCATCATTACCTGGGGAACCAAAAGTTGTTTAAGTTTGGTTTGGTGAGTACCCCCTGCCGTGGCCGCTCCGCTCCAAAATAGAGCGTTCAAGAAGTGGGTATATCAATCATAGTGGGTCGGTCAAACCGGTTGCCCCGATTGGCTGGAAGGATCCTACGATTCAGGAAGGGGTCAGCGGCCGGCCACCAAGCGGGCAATGACAACTGTGATCAAGACCAGAGAAATAGAGGCCTGCAGCATCATCAGGAACTTGGCGCGACGTCGCAGGAGTGTTTCGGTGGTGGGTCCGAAGGTCAGGTTGGCGTTGAAAGAGATAAAAAGATAATCGAAAAAGGAGATCTTCGGCGTTTTGCCATTGGATCCATTGGCCGGAGCAGGAAAGAGGAAAACCCCCCCTGAGGTGGTCATGTCGAAAGCCCAATAGAGGTCCCCAAAAATCAGGGTGTCCAAGGCAAAGAAGAGGGCGATATCCCACAGCGTGACTAGAGATTGACCTTGCTTGGCTTCGGTATCCAGGACCAGCATTGATAAAAAGAGCAACAACTGCAGGATGGCGCAAACTACGTAGACAGTGGCGATGGTCTTAGCAAACCGGATCCGATCACAGAGGATAGCAACCAAGATCAGGCAAACCAGCAAACCGAAAAGGGCCCCGAAGACCCATTCCGCGATTCCCAACACGCGCTTGGATGTTTCATAAACAGCGCCTGCGGTGAGCGCCCAGCCGACGGCAATTTGGCACAGCCAAGTAAAGAACAAGGCGTACCAAATGGCCAAGGCGCTTCGGCGATCCGAGCGGGTAGGTTGGTTCATGATTCAATGATAGCGGAACACCCTGCCGGGGGCTATCGAGCTGCCGCGAGCTATCAGGTTGCTTTGGCGGCTAGGTTATCTCTGCGACGAGGGCCTCCGGTATGGCGTCTTCTTCCGTTGGGCTCACTAGTTCGCCAGGTTCCTGGAGCGAAGGTGGCGGTAAGGCTTCTCCTTCCTCAAACTCGGCTGGTCCAGCGGCTTCTTCGACTGAAAGCTGCCCTTGAGCAGAGCGAAGGGGCTCCAGCAGCGCCCGGGTCTTCTCGATTTCCTGGCGCCGCGCTGCATCGACCTGGGGGTAGCGCAGGTGCAGCTCGTTCAGCTTGGTGTAGATGACAGCGGCAATGGCCAGGCTGGAAAACCATTTGTGATCAGCCGGGACGATGTACCAAGGCGCCCACTCGGTGCTGGTGTGGTTAAAGAGATCCTCATAGGCTGTCCGGTAATCGTCCCAGTAACCCCTTTCCTTGATGTCGGCGGGAGAGTATTTCCAGTTCTTGTCGGGATCGTCGATCCGGGCCAGGAAACGCTTCTTCTGCTCGCTCTTGGAGAGGTTGAGGAAAAACTTGAGGACGATAATGCCGTTGTCGTTGAGGTGGCGTTCGAAATGATTGATGGAACGGTAGCGTTGTTGCCAGATTCCCTTATCCAACAGAGCTGGCGGGATGCGTTGCGCTTTCAGGAATTCCGGGTGGACGCGCACCACCAGCGCCTCCTCGTAGTAAGAGCGGTTAAAGATGCCGACCTTGCCGCGCTCCGGGAGCACCTTGGCGCATCGCCAGAGGAAATCGTGACTCAGTTCCTCAGCCGAAGGGGTTTTGAAACTGGTGACTTGCACGCCTTGGGGGTTTAAACCGGACATCACGTGCTTGATCGCCCCGTCCTTGCCGGCTGCGTCCAAAGCCTGGAAAATGATCAGCAGCGCATAGTCGTTCTGCGCGTATAGTTTATCCTGCAGCTTGGCCAGAGCTTTCACGCCCTCCGCCAGGATCTTCCCGGCATCTGCCTTCTTCAGGTAATCGGCCGTATAGGCCGGGTCGTAATCCTTCTCCAGGTCGATCTTCGATCCTGGTTCGACCATCAATGGCCGGATTGCGTCTTCGATCTTCATCCTCGATTCCTCCTCTGCTGCGGATGTGTTCATTTTCCCTTCGCCAGGGCGCCCTTGAATTGGCTCATGTAGAGGTCGTAATAGAAGCCTTGACGAGCCATCAGCTCCTCGTGAGAGCCGCGCTCAATGATCTCTCCTTCTTTGATGACCAGGATCACGGCGGCCTTGCGGACAGTGCTCAGGCGATGGGCGATTACGAAGCTGGTGCGGCCTTCCATCAAACGATGCAGCCCTTCTTGGATCAGCTTCTCGGTGCGGGTGTCAACATTGGAGGTAGCTTCGTCCAGGATCAGCATGCGCGGGTTGGCGACCATCGCCCGGGCGATGGTGATCATCTGGCGCTGTCCCTGGCTGAGGTTGGCGCCGCGTTCGGTCAAGAGGGTGTTATAGCCTTGCGGCAATTGCATGATGAAATCGTCGGCGTTGGCTTCTTTGGCCGCGGTGATGCACTCCTGGTCGGTGGCGTTCTCCCGGGCGTAGCGCAGGTTCTCCATCACCGTGGCGGAGAAAAGGAAAGCCTCTTGCAAAACCACTCCAACCTGCCGGCGAAGACTCTCCTGGAAGAGGCTGCTGATCTCTTGGCCGTCGATGGAGATACTTCCGCGATCCAGGTCATAGTATCGCGTGAGGATATTCATGATCGTGCTCTTCCCGGCTCCGGTAGGTCCCACCAAGCCGATCATCTGCCCGGGGAACGCTTCAAAGCTGTTGTCCCGCAGGACGCGGCGGCCCGGCAGATAGCTGAAATCTACGTGTTCGAAGTGGACCAGCCCCTCTATCGGCTGAAGTTGCACAGCATCCGGCCGGTCTTTCACCGAGGGTTCTTCGTCGAGGATGGAAAAAACCCGGTCGGCGCCGGCCATCGCCGCCAGGAAGGAATTATAGATCTGGCCGAGCTCCTGGATCGGGTCTTGCAACTGCATGGCATAAGTGAGGAAGATCACTACTGTCCCGAAGCCGAAAGCTCCCTCGATGGCCATAATCGATCCGACCAGGGCTACCAGAGCCGTCTGGATGTTGTTCACCACACCCATTACGGGAGTGGCCAGGAGCGCGGTGAACTGCGCCCGAGCGCCGGTGTCGCGCACCGTATTGCTGTGCTTCTCCAGGAAGTCGCCGACTTGTTGCTGCTGGCGGTAGGCAATGATTGTCTTGCCGCCGGAGATGGTCTCCTCCATGTAGCCGTTGGTGGCGCCGAGCTGTTCCTGCAAGCGCGCGAAGGCCGGCCCGGCCACCCGCCCCAGCGCCCCCACCAGCAGCAGCATGAGCGGGATGACGACCAGGACAGTCACTGTCAGGGAGATGTTGAGGATAAACATTACCACCACCGTCATCAAGATGATCAAAGTGGCCCGCAAGATCCGGCTGACCCCGTTGGTATAAAAGGCATTGACCACGCCGATATCATTGGTCACGTTGCTCATCAGTTCTCCGATCGGTTGGCGGTCGAAGAAGCTGAGGGAAAGCGACTGGATGTGGTTGAAGAGCTCGGTGCGCAGATGATAAGAAGCCTTCTCGGCGAGGATAGCCACTACCCTGTCGCGGAAATAGCTGAAAAGGACAATCCCCAACCCCACCGCGACGATGACGAGAACTACCACTAGCAGATCTTGGAGGGTCCCGCGGGAACTTCCGGTGGCCGGACCCCCGGCTGCTCCGGAGATAATGTCGATGGCACGCCCGATAAGGACCGGCAAGGCCACCTTCAAACCTTGGGAGATGAACAGAAGGACAATCATGGACCAGAACAGCCCCCGCTCCAAGGTCATGTAGTGCAACATGCGGCCGAGTGTTTGCCGAGGTTTAGCCTTCGGCGAGGGTGGATCCGCCGTCACTCGATCGCGCAGGACGGTGGCCTCAGTGGTGGAAGTATTCATGCCGGCCCCCCTTCCGCTTTCAGCTCTTGACGAGAATCGCCCTTGCTGGAGGGTAGATCCTCCAGTTTCCCCAGTTGCGATTCGAAGATCTCGCGGTAGAGGGGACTGGTGGCCATTAGTTGGGTGTGGTTGCCCACCGCCACTTGGCGGCCGTTCTCCAAGAGGACGATCTGGTCGGCTGTCAAGACCGTGCTGATGCGCTGGGCCACGAAGAAGGTAGTGGTCTTCCCCAGCAAGCCGCGCAAGGCCTTCTGGATTCGCGCCTCGGCGCCGACGTCGACCGCCGAGGTGCTGTCGTCGAGGATCAGGATGCGCGGCTTGGGGACCAGTGCGCGCGCGATGGAGAGGCGCTGGCGCTGCCCGCCGGAAAAGTTGTTGCCGCGGCGGGTGACGCGGGCATCGTAGCGCTCGGGGATGGCAGTGATGAATCCATGCGCATCAGCCGCAGCAGAAGCCTCCATCATCTCTTCTTCGCTGGCCTCGGGCCGCCCCACCAACAGATTGGCCCGCACTGTGCCGGAGAAGAGGACCGCTTCCTGCAAGGCCAGGCTGACCATCTGCCGCAACTGCGACTGAGGGAAGTCACGCACGTTGATGCCGTCGATCAGGACCCTCCCTTCGACTACGTCATAAAAGCGGGGGACCAGGTTCACCAGCGTCGATTTGCCGGAGCCGGTGGCGCCGAGGAAACCGATCGTCTGGCCGGGCTCCACCTCGAGGTTAATGTCCTTGAGGACCATGGCGCTTTCCATTTGGCTATCCTCGCTGCGGTAGCCGAAGGAGGCGTGCTCGAAAACTACGCCGCCCTTCAATCTCTCCCAGTCGATGGGTTCCACCCCAGGCTTGTCCTGCACCTCCGGTTCAGCGTCCAACACCTGGAAGATCCGTCCTGCGGAGGTCTCCCCCGACTCAAGGTAGGGCAACAGGTAGGCCAGCATCACCATCGGCACGATGATGTAGAGCAGGTATTGGGCAAAGACCACTACCTGACCCAAGGAGAGGGTCTGCGAGACCATCACCCCCGAGCCGCCGAAGTAGAGGACGGCAGCCGTGGCCAGATAGACGATGATATTTGTGGCCGGGTTGACCATGGCGATGCGAATGGCTGGCGCCAGCGAGGTCTTCCTCAATTCCTCCGCGGCAGCGGCGAAACGCCTCGACTCGTGCTTCTCGCGCACGAAAGCCTTGACCACGCGCACGCCGGCCAAGTTCTCCTGGAGCACGCTGTTGACTTGATCCAAGCGTTGTTGGCGGTCGCTGAACATCTTCTGCACCCCGTTCAGCAGGAATCCCATGACGATCACCACAACCACCATTACCACCCCCATGATCCAGATCAGAGAAGGGGCCATCACCCAGGTCAGAATGAAGGTGATGAGAATGGCCAGGGGAGCTTGCAGGATGATGATCATTCCGTACAGCACAGCAGTGCGGATATTGGTGATGTCGTCGGTCAGTCGCACCAGCAAGTCACTGGTGCGGAAGCGGTCGATGTTGCCGAAAGAGAGGCTCTGCGCTTTGCGGTAGGTCTTGACCCGCAAGTAGTTGCCTGTCTCCTCGGAGAAAATGACGGCATAGACAGCGTTGCCAATGCTGAAGAAGGCCCCGATGATGGCCAGCCCGATCATCCACAACGAGGTATTGATGACCACATCGACGTTGCCTGCTTGGACCCCTTGATTGACCAGTTGGCCGTTCAAGGTCTGAATCAGCAGGGTAGCAGTGATCGCCAAGGCGACCAGCAGTTGCGAAAGGGCGAAGTGCCATCCTGCCCCCTTGTAAATGGATAACATGCGACGGAAATGCTTAAACATCTCTTCTCTCCATTTGCTTCGCTTCCTCTCCTTTCGGTCAGGGGGACAGATTTCTTACTGTATCTTAGTAATCGAGTAGTTTAGTAATCTAGTTAGGACGCCCTGCCGGGGGCTGTCCACTTGCCGGGGGCTGTCTGATTGAATCAGTGGTTAAGTGATTAAGTGGTTTAGTAGTTTAGTAACTACTTAGCCACTCAATTACTGCCAACCCGCGGCAACATTATAGCCTGCGGCAACATTATCGTTAATGGGGACAGATTTTAAATCTGTCCCCATTAACGGTGCTGCCGCAGGCTGTCTAGCATTCTTTATTTCATCTTCACATTTCCTTACCCCACCGTTCACACGGATCCGCTTTACTTGGGAAAACGCAGAAAGGAAGCGTAAAAAGATGAAAATACGAAGAACCGTGCTGTGGATCGTCCCGCTGCTGGCAGTCCTGGTGCTTGCGGGCTGTGCTGGTCCCTTCTCGGAAACAATGGGGACAGATTTGAAATCTGTCCCCATTGTTTCGCGGCAACTGGCCTCCAACACCAGTACCTCTCCGGCGCAGATCGTCTCTCCCTCTACGACCAGCGAACCGCAGGGGGTCAACGAGACCACCGAAGATGCCATCACCTTGGCGGTTGGGAAAGTGAACCCTGCTGTCGTCTTTATCGACACCACTTATCAAGCCGTCCAGCAGAACGATCGCTTCAACTTCCCCGGCTACTACACCATTCCGCAGCAGCAGCCCCAAGAGGGGCAGGGCTCGGGGGTGATCGTGGACGGCGGGAATGGTTACCTCCTGACCAATAACCATGTGGTAAAGAATGCCGTGGCGATCAAGGTGACCCTCCCCGACGGCCGCACCTTCACCGGCAGCGTGGTCGGCGCCGACTCCCTTGCCGACATCGCTGTGGTCAAGATCGACGGCGCCAACCTGCCCGAAGCGAAACTGGCCGACAATGCCAATTTGAAAGTAGGCTCGTGGGCGATCGCCATCGGCAACCCATACGGCTTCGAGAATTCGGTCACGGTGGGGGTCGTCTCCGCCCTAAACCGGACCATCAGCGACCCGGACAGCGGCAATCCCCTGATGGACCTAATCCAAACCGACGCTGCCATCAACCCCGGCAACTCCGGGGGCGCCTTGGTCAACATCAACGGTGAGGTGATCGGAATTAATACAGCCATCATCGAATCGGCCCAAGGGATCGGTTTCGCCGTGAACATCGACGCCGCCAGCCGCTCTTTCCAAGACATCGTCGCGCACGGGAAAGTAACCCGAGCATGGATGGGGATCACCTTCGCTGGAGTGACCGAGGAGATCGCCAAGCAATTGAACCTGACCCAGGCTTCCGGCGCTTTGGTCGGCAGCGTCTCGGTTGGCGGTCCTGCGGCGAAGGCTGGCCTCTTGGCCGATGACGTCATCCAGGCAGCGGACGGAACCCCCATCATCAAGGCCGAGGAGTTGCGTCAGTTGATCCTCTCCAAGCAAGCCGGCGACGCGCTCACCCTCACCGTCTGGCGCAATGGCCAGACCCTCAGCCTGACGGTGACCCTGGGAGAGATGCCCAGCCAGATTCAGTAGGAAAAGACGCCCTGCCGGGGGCTATCATCCTCTCCTTCTACCCTCCTATTTCCACCATGGGCTGCCTACGGCAGCCCATGGTTGTTTCGTTTGAATCCTTTCGTTTCGTTTTCCAGAGGAGCCAGCCTATTTTGTCAGTTTCCGTAGGGGCAGGTTTCAAACCTGCCCATATCATCGTTTCGTTTTCCAGGGGACAACGTGTATATTGAGAGAGCAAAGCGTGAAGAAGGAGGATGCAGCCATGTTGAAGCCAAGACGCTTGCGTCTAGGAGATACGGTCGGGTTGGTGTCCCCCTCCAGCGGCCCCTGGAAGCGCAGCGAGCTTTGGAGGGGGATCGCCGCGTTGGAGTCGTGGGGGTTTCAGGTGAAGGTGGGGGCGCATGCTTATGACCGCCACTACGACTATGCGGGCCTCGACGCGGACCGCGCCGCGGACCTGCTCTGGGCTTTCGATCACCCCGGGATCGACGCCGTCTTCTGCAGCCAGGGGGGGATTGGGGCGGCCCGCCTGCCCCGCCTGCTGGACTTTGACGTGATCCGGGGAAATCCGAAAATCTTCCTTGGCTACAGCGACATCACCGCGCTGCACCTGGCCATCGGCCGGGAAGCTGATTTGGTGACCTTTCATGGCCCCAGTTTGGCGGGCTTTGATCCGGAATCGATGACGGCCTACAAGAAGGACCTCCTCCTGCGCGCGCTCACCGGCGATGAGCCGTTGGGGGAGATTAAAATGGCCGATCCCGACAAGTACCTGCTGAAGATCAATGCCGGACGGGTCCAGGGGTCCCTCGTGGGGGGGAACTTGACGCTGGTTTGCGCCTCCCTGGGAACACCTTGGGAAATCCGCACGGAAGGCTGTATCCTTTTCCTGGAAGAATTAGAGACCGAGCCCTGGCAAATGGACCATCTACTCACTCACTTGTTGAACGCGGGAAAGCTAGAGGCCGCCCGGGGCATCCTCATCGGCGAATGCCTGGACTGCGAGCCTCGCAAGCTGGATCCCGGATCTTTCAACCAACGAAGCCTGGAGGACATCCTCTTCGAGTTGCTGGAGCCGCTGGGGCGCCCGGTCCTCTATGGGCTCCCTCTGGGCCACACCAAAGACCGCGCGACCTTGCCTTTAGGGGTCGCCGCTACCTTAGACACGGCGGAAGGGTTCTTCCGCATCGATGAAGTCGCGACGATAAACGGAAAGGAGAAATGATGACGCGCGCACTGTGGAAACAAGCAATGGTCTGGTTGTTGGCGCTGGCCCTGATCGGCGGAGGGCTGGGATTGGTTCCCGGGCAGGCTGTGGCGGAACCGCGATACCTGACCATCGGCACGACCGAGGATCTGGACAGCCTGAACCCCTTCGTAGCTTACGAACGCGCTTCCTTTGAGGCCTTCCTGCTGATCTACGATTCGCTAGTCTCTTTTGACCGCAATCTTGAACCGCAGGCGTCTTTGGCCCAGAGCTGGGAAAGAAGCGCTGACGACCTGACCTGGACCTTCCATTTGCGGTCGGGAGTGAAATGGCACGATGGACAACCTTTCACCTCTCGAGATGTCAAGTTCACATATAACCTGATCCTAGAAACCGGCCTGGGCTTGAATGCCGAGTTTCTCCGGGGGATCGAGTCGGTGGAGGCTAAAGATGAATTGACCGTGGTCATCAAGACCAGCGAGCCGAAGGCGAACATGCTCCTGAACCCCACCCCCATCCTACCCGAGCATCTCTGGAAAGACGTGCCCTCCACTGAGTTGGAGATGTACGCCAACGATAACCCAGTGGGCACGGGTCCATTCAAGTTCGGTGAATGGAAAAAATCCGAGCGCCTGCGCCTGGAGGCTAACCAAGAGTACTTCCGCGGTCCTCCCCGCATGGACGGCGTCTTCTTCTTGATCTATGCCAATCGCGACACGATGGCCCAGTCTCTTCTGGTGGGGGAGATCGATGTCGCCCTGAATCTTTTTCCCAGCCAGTTGAAGGGGTTGCAGGGAGATCCTGGGATCTGGCTGCACGGCTTCGAGGAAAACGGCTTCACTGAATTGGCTTTCAACTGCTGGACCGACCCCAGCTCCAAGGGGAACCCAGTTTTGCTGGACAAACGCGTGCGCCAAGCCCTGGAGTGGGCCATCGACAAGCAGGAGATCATTGCCCTCGCCCTGGAAGGAGAAGGCAACCCTGGGACGACCTTGATCCCGCCGACCGATCCCTTCTGGCATTACCAGCCCACGCCGGGGGAACTGCGTTCGTATGACCCCGCCAAGGCCAATGCCTTGCTGGATGCCGCCGGCTGCAAAGACATCAATGGCGACAAGATGCGCGAGGATCCATCCGGCAATCCCTTGAAGCTGCGCTTTCTTCTCCGCTCGGAGAACACCCAGGAAGTGAAGGCCGGGCAAATGATCAAGAGTTACCTGCAGAAGGTCGGCTTGGACACAGAGCTGGAAACGGTGGACGATGGGGCTCTCAATGACCGCATCTTCCAGGGCGCCGACTTCGACATGTTCATCTGGGGTTGGGGCGGCGACGTGGATCCCAGCACCCTCTTGAACATATTGACCAGCGGCCAGATCGGTACCAACAACGACTGCTACTACGGCAACCCTATCTTCGACGCGCTGGTGGTCAAGCAAGCCACCCTGATCGACCCCAGCTCTCGGCAAGACGCGGTGTGGGAAGCCCAAAGAATCCTCTACGAGGATCTTCCCTACTGCATTCTTTGTTACGACACCTCCATCCAGGCGGTGCGCAAGGACAAGGTGGAGGGGATCGTCCCGGTGATCGGCGATGGAGCGCTTTTCTACGCCAACACGGCCGAGAACTACCTTAGCGCCGCCCCAGCCGGGAGCGGCCCTTCTCCGACGCCCACCCCCAGCTCCACCCCTACTGCCTTGGTTTTCCCTGACCTGGCCGGCCATTGGGCTGCCCCAGCGGTAACCAAGCTGGTCGGCTTGGGCTTGGTTAAAGGATTCCCGGATGGCAGCTTCCGGCCCGATGCGCCGATCACCCGGGCCGAGCTGGTGACCATGCTGGTGCGCGCCAAAACCTTGCCGGCCTCTCCAATAGCGGCTGCCTTCAGCGACGCGAATGGCCATTGGGCTGCAGCCTCGATCGCTGCCGCAGTCCAAGCCGGGGTCGTCACCGGCTATCCGGATGGAACCTTCCAACCGGACCGCCCAGTTACGCGCGCGGAGGAAGCGGCCATGATCGTGCGACTGGAGGGCGCCGCAGGCGGGACGCCGGAAGTGCCTTCCTTCGCCGATGTCCCCCTTGAATACTGGGGATTTGGATCCATCGAGACCGCCAAGACGATGGGTCTCATCACCGGGTATCCGGATGGGACCTTCCACCCGGATCAAACCAGCACGCGGGGCGAAGCCTGTTCCATGGTCAGCCGTCTGCCCGGCCTCTAGCCGAACGCCTGCCTAAAGGGAGGCAAGATCATCATGCTTCGCTCAGGATGACCCGCCGCTACTTCTTCAGCAAGCTGTTCCAAGCCCTGCTGACGATCCTGATCATCCTCGTGATGAACTACTTCCTCTTCCGGGTGATGCCGGGGGATCCGGTCTCGATGTTGGTGCGCAACCCCCGCATGTCCCCGGAGGCGACGCAGAAGGTGGCCGAGATGTTCGGATTGGACAAGCCCTGGTACCAGCAGTTCGGGATCTATCTGATCAACCTGACCTCGGGCAACCTCGGAACCTCCTTCATCTACAAGAAACCGGTCGGGGGCATTATCATGGAACGCTTTCTGGCCACCATGCTATTGACCGTAGCGGCTGAAGCGCTGGCCATCCTGGGCGGAGCGCTGCTGGGAATTATCGCCGCCTGGAAGAGAGGGAAACGGGTGGATGTGGCCGCCTTGGGCTTTGCCCTGGTGACATACGCCATGCCCACCTTCTGGCTGGGAATCCTGATGGTGGCTCTCTTCGCCGTGACATTGCGTTGGTTTCCAACTTCCGGCATGCTCACCCCGACTCTTTCCATGGCCGGATTCTGGCAAAGGCTGCCCGATACGCTCTGGCATCTCGTCTTGCCGGGAGTGACCTTGGCCCTGGTGCTAATGGGCGAGTACGCGCTGATCATGCGCAACGCGCTAGTCGACGTGCTGACCGAAGACTACATCACTACCGCTCGAGCCAAGGGAGCGTCAGAAGGACGGGTCCTCCGCCGGCACGCCCTGCCCAATGCAATGATCCCGATGGTCACGCTGATCGCCCTGAACCTGGGATTCACCATCACCGGCGCCCTCCAGGTGGAGACAGTCTTTTCCTGGCCCGGCCTGGGCCGGCTGATGTATGACGCCCTGGCGGGACGCGACTACCCCTTGCTGCAGGGGATCTTCCTGATAACGGCCATCGCCGTGGTGGGCGCCAACTTCCTCTCCGACCTGACCTACCGTTTCCTCGACCCGCGGGTGAAAGAGTAAGGAATGGTACACCTTCGCTTCCCTTCCATTCGATCAAAGCAGCGCGGGGACAGATTTCAATCTGTCCCCGGAATCTGTCTCCCGGCTGCGAGGGCAAGGCAACGGAAAGGGTGGCGAGAAAACTGGTCCCTCTTCCGAGCCAACCGGATGGGGATGGCCGGGTTGATTCTCTTCCTCTTCTTCGTCTTGGTGGCGATCTTCGGACCCATCCTCTGGCCCTACGATCCATTGGAGTTCGGCTCCCCGGCCGATGTCCTGCAACCGCCCAGCGCAGCGCACTGGCTGGGGACCGACGACATGGGCCGGGACGTCCTGCTGGGATTGATCGCCGGGAGCCGCGTCTCGTTGATGGTGGGGATCCTGGCCACCGTCGTCTCAATGTCGGTGGGCGCCTTTGTCGGTTTGACGGCAGGCTACCTGGGAAAGGGAACGGATGCCGTCCTGATGCGCTTCACCGATGTCTTCCTGGTGCTTCCCTGGCTTCCCTTGATGCTGATCCTGGCCGCTCTGCTGGGGGCCAGTCTGTGGAACATCATTCTGGTGATCGGCCTGACCGGATGGGCCGGCACGGCCCGCCTGGT
>CAYXFH010000005.1:0-13370 GCA_964464245.1 uncultured bacterium | reverse complement strand
ACCGCGCAGCACCGCCTCCTCCACTGCCAAATGGAGGGATGGGTCGCGTATGCCATCACACAGCAGGCGCCAGTTAGAAGTAGTAGACACAACGCTCTTTCCGGCACTCTGGGGACTTGGCAGTGAAACGGCATTGAATCGTGTGGCTGGGAAGTTCCAGGCCCAGCTCCTCCCGAAGCAGCCGGCAACCCTCCTCGATAGATGCGTAGACGCTTTGCTTACAGCAACGCGGTCCTCCTAATTCGGCCAAGCGCTCTAAGGCGCGAGCTGTCCCGCGCAATGCCAGCGATCGCTCTCGTCCGCTGTGAATCGTCGCCCCAGTCACCAGGGAGAGCGCGCAGCCCACTCCTACCGCTGCGCCGCAGTCCCCCCGACTGGCGCAGACAGCCATCGGGATGTCCGCCAACCGCCGAAGAGCGATCTTGATCTTCTCCGCGTTGATCGGCTGGCCGATATTCCACAGCGCAGCCAGGAGGACAGGCGCTACCAGCAGGTGATGTGCCGGGCCATTGGCATTAAAAGAGGAGTGACTCATCAGCAGGTCGGCAATTTGCACAGGGTCATTTTCCTGCGAATGCGCGCAGACCCGCTCAATGATCTCGTTCGGTTCAGCCAGGCGGCAGCTTTCGCATTGGGAATGACCGTCGGGGCAGCCCCACTCGCTCTCCTCGAGAACCCCGCAGAAGGAACAGATCAGCCAAGCGCGTACTTCCCGCAGCTCTTGGCCACAAATTGAGCAGAAAAATCGCATCTTCACTCCCGGCGCTCCGGATGGTTCTTCTTCTCGATCAGGTCCATTGTTCGCAGAGGGCTGCTCCATCGACAGAATCATACAACGGATGGAGAACGACCTCGCGCTTCCTTGACAAAGAGTAATAGTTGGCTATTATACCAAGTATTATGATTGAACCGGATCCGCTCATCGTTAGCAAGGCACGCGTGCTGAAAGCCATGGCCCATCCAAGCCGCTTGCTCATAATGGAGGCCTTGGCCGAGGGAGAAAAGTGCGTCTGCGAATTGCAGGCGCTGGTCGGCTCCGACCTCTCCACCGTCTCCAAGCACCTCTCCTTGATGAAAACGGCAGGATTGCTCGCCAACCGCAAAGAGGGGCTCTTTGTCTATTACCTCTTGCGTGTGCCCTACATCTTACGCTTCTTCGATTGCGTCAACGCAGTTCTGGCTGATCAGAATAAGTATTCTACTGTTCAGCCAAACGATTCGCTTCATTGCGAGACATCACCTTTGATGCTTTCATTGTCCCCTCGTCGAAAAAGAGTTCGGGTAAACCATGGAAAGTAAGAGCTGCTGTTCGGGAGCGGTCGATGAGAACAGCGATCCTGATAGAATAGGGCAGCCTGCGGCAGCGTGTTCTGTTGCGCCCTCAAATATGACGAAAAACAAGGATTGGCCGGTCCTCCAGGCGATCCTGGTAGGAACCATCTCGCTGGCCGGTTGGAGCGTCCTCTACGCTTTTCTGGAGCCCATCGCCCGGTGGTGTGCCTACCGCCTCCTCGGACTGGTCCCGGGGACGCCGTTGGCTTCAGCCACTGAATTCTTTCGGGGCTCTTTCTCATATTGAGTGGGTAAGACAGTCTGAAAGTAACAAGGTTCCTGGGATCATTGGCTTTCCTGGGATGGGACCGTGGCGCCCCGGTCTCAGGTCTGACAAGACTCTTTTAGATTATCATCGCCATGATGACAGGGAAGCTGGTAGGTTACCCACTTGAAATGAAAAGGAACCTGTTTTTTTCTACGGCTTCGAGAGTTTCCCGTGCCGGTGAGCGATGATCTCAGCCAAGATGGAAATCGCGATCTCGCCTGGAGTTTCACCGCCGAGGCCGAGACCGATTGGGGCGTGAACCCGTTGCAGCAGTTCAGGACTGATCCCTTCCTTTCTAAGATGGTCAAAGACCGCGGCATTCTTGGCCCGGCTGCCGATCATGCCGATGTAAGCGGGGAGAGGATCCTTGCGCAGGGTTTCCCTCAAGATTAGTTCATCAGCGGCGTGTCCCCGGCTGACGATAACCGCACAGTCGGACGGAAGATAACGGATCTCATCCAGCGCATCGGCGTACCCTTTCGCCCGCACCTCGCATGCTTGGGGGAAACGCTCACGGTTAGCGAACTGTACTCTGTCGTCGATGAGGATCAAACGGAAGTCAAGCAGGGCTGTGACGTAGGCCAGAGCTTGGCCAATGTGGCCGCCGCCGAAGATGTAGAGAAAAGGGGGCGCTCCCACTGGTTCGATGTAGACATCCGCTTCCCCGCCGCACAATACTCCGATCCCATCCATCGCTTCCTCCGTCATCTTCAGGTGTAAAAAACGATTCCGCTTGTCCTTCAGGCTCTGCCGTGCAGCCTCGATCACCTTGGCTTCCCCCAGCCCGCCGCCCACGGTTCCAAGTATCCGCCCATCGGGGTAAACGAGCATCTTGAAGTTGACTCGACCAGGAGTGGAAGCGGTCGTGTTGACAATGATGGCCAACGCTGCTTCCTCGCCCGCCTGACGCAAGCGGGTGATTTCTTGGAAGATGTCGGGATGTATATTCAAGCGATCCCAATTTCCGATTGTGTCAATTAAGCTGCACAATGCGTGGCTCGAAGCCGAACCGGGCCAGTAGTTGGCGAGTCTCCTCCTCTCCCAAGTCCTCGGCTCTCTTCCCAGTTTTGCAGACCAGGATCCCCTCGATCACATTGGTGCCGAAGGAACGGCCTCCGATCTCCGGCGTGGTGGTGATCAGGGCGCCTACGCCGAGCGCCTTCAGCGCCTCAATATCCTTGGCGGTGACGGTGTTGGTGATCAAGATCTTGCCGGTCATCTCCTTGGGCATGTAACGAGCGATGTAGTTGTAGTCCCCGGCCACCACATCAGCCCAATGAAAATATTGGGAATATTTCGGCTTGTTCTCCTCCTGCTTCTTCCCGGTCGGGTAGAAGAAAGAGAAGGGTAAAAGGCCGATGATCGGCAACAGCAGCATCGCCCAGAAACGGAGAGCGGAGAGACTTCGCAAGGGGATATTGATCCCCAAGCTGTACATGAAATCCCCGTAGGTCACCGGGCAGCCGCTCTCGGCCAAGGCTTGGGCCATCCCGAAGCGGTCGACGGCGCTGATCATCAGCGCTTTCATCTCCGGCTTGAGGATCCCCTGGGCGATCAGCTTTTTAATGGTGCCGTACTCCAGCACCACCTTCAGCTTGGAGCCATCCGCTATCGGTGTCTTCGTCACGTTGCGGACCATGCGGTGGGCATCGCGCACCGGGTAGCGGCGCTTGCCCAGGTAGAAATAGAGGTCAGTGCCGCCCATGCTCAACACGTCAACTTTGCCGTCCAGCTCCTCAAACTTGAGCCGGGCAACTTTCATGTCCCCATTCGTTCCGATCCGCTCCAACTGGTAAGTTTCCCCTTCCAGGGTGATCTCGGCGCGATGGTCGCGCACAGAGGATCCGAGGGAGATACTGGTAATTTGTTTCACTGGTTTTCCTCCAATCCGGAGAACTGCGTCTCCATCAAATCTTTCAAGGCGCTCCATCGGTGGCAGCCGCCTGCCTTGGCGCGCAAAGCAGCAGCTTGTGGCAGGTCGTGTAGGAATTGCAGCAAGTGAAGGCGGGCCAAGGGAAGGCAGTCCTCCTCCGGCTCGGTCTCCCCCAGTAGGGCAAGGTAACGCAGAACCACGTCGGGAAGCGCAGGCGGTTGGAATGCTTCCCCTCGCGCACAAGCCAAGCTCTCCTCAAAGACCCAGGGGCGCCGTAAGGCGGAACGCCCAATCAAGACACTGTCGCAGCCGGTGCGGGTGATTAGCTGCCGATAGCTTTCCCCATCTCGGACATCGCCGGAGGCCACCACTGGAATGCCCACGGCCTGTTTCAATTGGCCGACGGCATCCCAGTCAGCTTGACCGGAGAAGCCCTGAGCGACAGTGCGGGGGTGGAGAATAATAGCATCCAGGCCGAGATCCTCGGCCATTCGCCCGAATTGCAGAAAGGTGCGCTGATTCTCCCAGCCCAAGCGGATCTTCATCGTCAACACCAATTTGACACTCCGGCGAACCGCTCCGACTACAGCTTCAGCTTTGTTAAAATCGGCCATCAGGGCTGCCCCTGCGCCGACGCGGAGAACCTTCTTCTCCGGGCAGCCACAGTTCAAGTCCAAGCCGTCGAAGCCCATCGCCTCCACTTGTTGGGCAGCCGCTGCCATGGCAAAGGGGGAGGCGCCGAAGAGTTGGGCGAAGATGGGTCGTTCTTGCGGAAAAAAACGAAGCAGCCGCTCCGACTTGCTTCTACCCCGGCTCAAGCCCTCGGCTGAGACCAACCCCTGCATTGTCCACTGCGCTCCGTATTGGCGGCAGAGCATGCGGAAAGCTGGCTCGTTGTATCCAGCCAAGGGAGCCAACCCGACCTTCCAAGGGAAGGGTAAAAGTCTCACCAGGACTCCCTGCCGGGGGCTATCAAGCTGCCGCGAGCTATTATGTTGCCGCGAGCTATCAAGCTGACGGGGGCTATCAAGCTGACGGGGGAAATCAAGCTGACGGGGGAAATCATATTGCCTTGGCCTGCTCAGCTACCGCCGGCGAATCAACTGGCTGAAACGGGTTGGTTGCGCTCGAAGATAAGGCGCAGACCTTCCAGGGTGAGATTTGGCTCGATGGTGTTGATCAAGGGAATGAACGGCCCAATGGAGACGGAAAGACCGCCGGTGGCCACCACCGGGGTTGAGTGACCCAAATCGTCTTGCATGCGCTGGATGATCTCGGCAGCCAAACCGACGAAACCGAAGAAGATACCCGACTGCATCGCCTCCACCGTGTTCTTGCCGATCACCCGTCGAGGCTCCACGATCTCTACTCGAGGCAACTTGGCGGTCTGCAGGAAGAGGGCCTCAAGAGCCATCTTCATCCCCGGGGCAATCACCGCTCCGGCATACTCGCCCCGCGCTGAGATGGCGCTGAAGGTAGTGGCGGTGCCGAAATCAACTACGATCACCGGCGCTCCGAAGCGGGCTTGGGCTCCCACCGCGTTGGCGATCAAATCAGCGGCCAACTCCTTGGGGTTATCCAGTAGGATCGGTATCCCGGTCTTGGTTCCGGGACCCACCACTAGAGGCGCCAGTTGCAAGTAGCGGTCAGCGAAACGGGTCAAAGGATAGACCAGGGGTGGGACCACGCAGCCGAGCACCATTCCCTTGATCGAGGATAAGGACCAGCCACGCATGGCCAATAAGCCTTGAATATCTAGGGCGATCTCGTCGGCGGTGACTTGCCAGTTGGTGTGCAAACGGTAGTTGGCCAGGAGATTTGGCCCCTCGAAGAGGCCGATGACGATGTTGGTGTTGCCGACATCAACGGCTAACAGCATGGCCGGCCTCTTTCCTCATTTGTTTTTATAGACAGGGGGGAGGGCTTTGGATAAAGCCAAGACCAGGGGGACCACCACCACTAAGGCAAAGACCACTTCTACCAAGGGATTCAGCAGGATGATGGGAAGGAGAGCGGGGCGCATGGCCGGGTCGCCGAAGAGATAGAGAATCCCCAACACCCCCACCGTGTTAGTGAGGGTCCCCACCAGCGAGGCAAAGGTCGCGCCTAACCAGGGGCGTCGGAAAGCGCGGAAGGCGTAGAAAGCCAGGACGCCAATCAGCAAGCGGGGAATGAAAGCAGCCAGCACGGCAACCAGCAGATTTCCGCCGGAGAAGGTGAGGAAAGCGCCACTGTAGAGAACCCAGGAGGAGATGGCCAAGATGAGGCCGGTGAAAGCCCCTACTGCCGGTCCTCCGAAGACGCCAGCGACGATGGCCGGTATGTGCAGGGTCGTTGCAGCCCCGGCCAGGTTGGGAACAGGGATCAGGCCAAGGGGAGTGAAGGCCAGGACGATGCCGATAGCGCCACAGATCCCGGCAATGGTGATTTGACGGGTTTGCAGGCGCATCGTTCAGCTCTCCCGCGAGAGTGCGGATGGATAACCGCTTCGGACACCCTGCCGGGGGCTATCACCCTGCCGGGGGCTATCTACTGGATACATCTCATACCTCCGTTCCGGTTCCTTGGGGATACCGTTCATCGGGTTGGCGGATCGCACTAACTAGAAAAGGAGATCCGTTCGTCTCAATCTTCGAACGAAATGGGTGCATAACTCAAGATCAGTCGCTTCTTCCCCACCGTGGCGAAGTGAACGGTAAGAATGGTCTCCTCGCCGCTTCCTTCCCAACTGAGCACGGTCCCCTGTCCCCAAGCCTTATGACGGATGCCCTGCCCAGCCTTGAGGCTCAGGCTCCCGGCCGTTCCCTCCTCATCCTGGAACATCTCATCCGGAAGCTCGTCCAGGAAACGGGAACGTCGCGTCTGGTTGGCGCCGCCGAAGGTCATCCGCCGACGCGCCCAGGTAAAGTAGACGCGATGCTTCGCTCGGGTGATCCCTACATAGCAGAGCCGCCTCTCCTCATCCAACTCGCTCTTGCTGGTGCAGCGCCAGTGCGGGAAGATCCCCTCCTCCATCCCTGTCAGAAAGACGACGGGGAACTCCAAGCCTTTGGCGGAATGGATGGTCATCAGGGTAACGACGTCCTCGCGGCCTTCCCCCCGGTCCAAATCAGTGTAGAGGGAGATGTAGGCGAGGAAGTCGCCGGCTGAAGCATCCGCGTCCTCGGCCTGGTATTGAGCGGCCAAGTTGAGAAGTTCCTGCAGGTTTTCGGTGCGGCCCTGGGCTTCCAGCGTCGCCTCCTTCTCCACCAAGGCGTAATAACCGGAACCCACCAAAAGCTGTTGCAGTTGCTCAGCCGGGGGCAGCTCCTTCCAAAGTCCTTGAAAGGAACGGATGAGCTCCTCCAGCTTAGCTAAACTATCGCGACCCTTCCCTCTCAAGAGGCCGTTCTTGGCCAACTGTTGGAGAGCTTCCCACAAGGGAAGTCCTAGCTTATCGGCGCGATCCAGTGTGGTTGACCCGATCCCCCCCAGCCAGCCCAGCACGCGCCGCAGGGAGATGGAGTCAGCAAGGTTGACGGAGATGCGCAGCAAAGCCAGCGCATCCCTCACCTCTCGCCGCTCGTAAAAACGGACGCCGCCCACCACACGATAGGGAATGCCCCGCGCCAGCAACACTTCTTCGAAGAGTCGCGACTGGCTGTTCATCCGATAGAGCACGGCGAACTCGCGAAAGGCACGTCCCTCGGCGGAAACCAAACGCTCGACTTCGCGGCCGACGAAGCGGGCTTCATCGGTCTCGTCAGTGGCCTGGTAACGGCAAAGGGGTGGGTTGGCGTTGGGCTGATCGGACCAGAGGCGCTTCTCCCTGCCGCGGCTGAGGCTGGCGATGACCTCGTTGGCGGCGCTCAGGATAATCGGTCCGGAGCGGTAGTTCTGCTCCAGGCGAACTACTTTGGCGGAGGGGAAATCTTCCTCGAAATGGTCCAGCAAGTAGTGCACATCCGCTCCTCGCCAGGAGAAGATGGCCTGGTAATCATCCCCAACCACGCAGAGGTTCTGGTGCTCTCGCGCCAACAGTTTGACGATCTCGTACTGGGGAGGGTTGATGTCTTGGAACTCATCCACCAAGAGAAAGCGAAAGCGCCGCTGGAAACGCTCCAAGAGCTCCTGGTTCTCTCGCAAGAGACGCACCACCCCCAGCAAGAGGTCGTCGAAGTCAAAGGCATTGTAGCTGTGGAGCAGCTCCTGGTACTTGGAATAGAGTGAGGCGAATTTTTCGTCCAGCCGGCTCCGGGCATAGTTAGCGCGAAACTCGCCCGGTAAAACCATTCGGCTCTTCAGTTCCGAGATGCGACCGCAGGAAGCGCTAGCTTTGGCCAACGCGTCGCTTTGTTCCAACTGTCGGGCGGCCTCCTTCAGCACCCTCTCCTGGTCGGCGCTGTCCATGATCACGAAATCACGGGTAAATCCGATCTTCTCCGCCTCCATTCGCAGAATACGCGCGCAAGTGGCGTGGAAAGTGCCTACCCACATCTCCTTCATCCCACTTCCTAGCAATCCCTCCACGCGATCGCGCATCTCCCGCGCCGCTTTGTTGGTGAAGGTCACCGCCAGAATCTGACCCGGCTGAGCTGCTTGAGAATGCAGCAAGCGAGTGATGCGGTAAGCGATCACTCGGGTTTTTCCGCTGCCGGCCCCAGCCAAGACCAAAAGGGGGCCTTCCGTATGGAAGACCGCCTCTTTTTGCGGCGCGTTCAGAACCCGTTCCCAATCGATCATCACTCGATTGTAGTCCTTACGCGAAAACGGGGCTAGGCGGAGAGAGTATACTATGAGTGTAGTGGTATTTTCTCGAAACCGCAGGCAATTCAACGCAGAATGAGGATCTAATAGAGAGATGGCTAAGATCATTGAACTGGATAACAAGTTACAACTGATCGTTAATGGCAGGAAGACCGGGGCGTCGGCTTCGATTGCTGCTTGGGTTGGATACGGTTCTCGCTACGAGGATGCCCCTACCAGCGGCGCAGCTCACTTTCTGGAGCATTTCCTCTTCCAGGGTTCCCGAAAGCGACCCAGTTCGCGGGCAATCTCTGAAGCCATCGAAGGGATCGGCGGGATCCTGGAGGCCTATACCGGCCAGGAGGCGACCTGCTATTTCACCAAAGTACCCGCCTACCGCCTGGAGGAAGCCTTCGACGTGCTGGCCGATATGGTCCTTTATCCCCTCTTCCGCGAGGAAGACCTGGAGAAAGAACGGCGAGTGATCATCGAGGAGATCCGCATGCACCGCGACCAACCCAGCGACCTGGGAGAGACATTGCTGTTTCAGCTCCTCTTCCCCGACCACCCCCTGGGACAAGACATCGCCGGCAGCGAGGCGAGCCTGGCTGACTTCACCATCCCGCTCCTGTCTGACTGCTGGCGACGCACGTACTGCGGCAGCAATATCGTCCTGGCCGTCTGCGGCCACCTCGACCCACACAAGGTGGAGGAACTCTGTCTGGCTGGTTTCGGCCGTCTGGCCAGGGGTCAGCAACCCTCCTTTCCCCCAGCCGGTCAACGATGCCAGAATCGCTTTCAAGTGGAAACGAAGGACACCGCCGAGGCGCACCTCTGCCTGGGGAGAATCACCATCAGCCGCCACCATCCTGATCACTTCGTTTTGAGTATCCTCAACGCTGTGCTGGGCGTGGGCGCCTCTTCCCGCCTCTTCAATGAGGTCCGTGACCGCTATGGTCTGGCCTACTACATTCACTCCAGCCTGGAGTACTTCCAGGACGCGGGCTGTCAAGTGGTAGAGGCCGGTTGTGCGCCTCAGAATGTGCCCCAGGTGCTGGACCTGATCTGGGGCCAGATGGAGAAGCTAAGCCGAGAGGGCATCCCTCAGGCTGAACTGAGCAGGGTCGTGGAGTACATCAAAGGCGGTTTCCTCTTGCGCCTGGAGGACACTCTTTCCCAGACCCTCTGGTTGGGTGAGCATCTCCTCCTGGACGGGGTTCTGCCTTCCGCCCGGGAGAAGATTCGCCACTACGAACGGGTGACCCCTGAAGATGTACAGCGTGTGGCTCAACAATTCTTCCGCCTGGGAAATCTCTCGGGTGTGGTGGTAGGACCGCTGGAGGATGAGACATGTTGGCAAAATTACCGCAGCTCTTCATAACCGCTCTCGCATTCTTTTTCCTGCTGGCTCTCACCGGTCCCGTTCAGGCAGCTCCAAGTCCAATCCTGGTGTTGACTTTGGACGGCTCGGTGAACCCGATCTCGGCCCGCTACTTGGTCAGCCGGATCGAGGGGGCGGAAGGCCAAGCCGGCCTAGTGATCCTTCAACTGAATACGCCTGGCGGGTCGGACGCATCGATGCGCCAGATCGTCCAGGCTATTCTCCTCTCCAAGGTTCCGGTGGTCGCCTACGTCGCTCCCCAGGGGGCGCGCGCCGCCTCGGCCGGCGCCTTCCTCACCTATGCCGCCCCTCTTGCCGCCATGGCTCCCGGAACCAGCATCGGCGCCGCCCACCCGGTTCTGTCGGGGGGAGGACAAGCGGACGAGACGATGAACGCCAAGCTGACCAACGATGCCGCCAGCTACATCATCAGCCTTGCCCAGCGCAGCAGTCGAAATGAAATCTGGGCTGAACAGGCCGTCCGTCAGAGCCTCTCTATTTCCGCCGAGGAAGCGCTCCAACTGCATGTCGTCGACCTTATCGCCCAAGACTTGCCGGATCTCCTGGTTCAATTGGAAGGGAAGGAGGTATTGATGAACGGGATCCAGATCACCCTGCACACCAAGGGCATTCCCGTACAGGAGAATCCCCCTTCCTGGTGGGACCGCTTCCTGGAAGCGATCGCCGACCCCAACCTGGCTTATGTCCTTCTCTTGGTGGGGATCTTCGCCTTGATCGCCGAGGTCTTCCACCCCACTATCGTTGCAGGGGTGATCGGCGCCATCGCCTTGATCCTGGCTCTGTTGGCAATGGAGACCTTGCCGGTGAACTGGGTGGGGATCCTATTGCTGATCGTCTCTGCGGTGCTCTTTATTCTGGAGGTGAAAGCCCCCGGCTTCGGCATCCTGGGGGCGGGGGGAATCGTCTCCTTCATCCTCGGCTCCCTGCTCCTCTTCAACCCGCAAGGTTTTCCCTTGGATCTGGAGAAGGGGGTCTCCCTCTGGTTGGTGGGCGGATTCACCGCCTTCAGCCTGATCTTCTTCTTCGGGGTGATCGCCGCTGCGGTCCGCATGCGCAGCCGGCCCCACATGAAACTGGGGGTGGACGCCTTGCCTGGATCCACCGGCCTGGCCAGCTCCGGCTTGAACCCCGAAGGCACTGTGCTGGTTGACGGCAGCTACTGGAAAGCACGCTCCCTTGAAGGGGCAATCCAACTCGGTCAACCCGTCTGTGTAGTAGGTCGCGAGGGTTTGATCCTTTTGGTGAAACTAAAACAGCAAGAATTGAAGGAGGGTACAGCATGATCTTGGAATCAGCATTGTGGGTGTTGCTAGGGATTGTCATCCTGTTCTTGATCTTCCGGTTTGGCATCCGCATCGTACGAGAGTACAAGCGCCTGGTCATCTTCCGGCTGGGCAAATGCATCGGCACCAAAGGACCGGGGATCGTCTTCCTGATTCCTTTCGTCGATTCTCCATTCGCGGTGGACCTCCGCGAGCAGTTCCTGGAGATCCCTCACCAAACCTGTATCACCAAGGACAACGCGCCAATCTCGATCGACTTCCTGATCTACTCCAAGGTCTTTGAGCCGACCCTCTCGGTGGTGAAGATCCAAAACTTCCTTACTGCCGTGCAAGGGTTAGCCACTACCTCCCTGCGCGCCGTGGTAGGCGACATCACTCTTGATGATGTATTGGCCAAGCGAGATCACATTAATGAGGTATTGGCCACCAAGCTGGATCAAGTGACCGAGGGCTGGGGAGTGAAAGTCACCCGCGTAGAGATCCGCGAAATCGTTCCGCCCAAAGACGTCTCCGAGGCGATGATCCGTCAGATGTCGGCTGAGCGGACCCGTCGCGCCATCGTCACCGAGGCTGAGGGCAACAAAGCGGCGGCCATCACTGTGGCAGAGGGGGCCAAGCAATCAGCCATCCTCAATGCCGAAGGAGACCGCCAAGCGCGCATCCTTACCGCTGAAGGTTTCTCTTTGGCCTTGGATCGGATCTACTCTGTAGCCAAAGGGATCGATGAAAAAACGATGACCCTGCAATACTTCGATGCCCTGCGCGCTTTGGGGGCCAGTCCCTCCACCAAGTACATCTTCCCGATGGAATTTACTTCCATGCTGGCGCCTATCGTGCGCGGCCTCAACAAGGAAGGGGTGCTTCCGAAGGATTGAGGATAGTTCTTTATTTGGAGGTCGCGCCCTGCTACCCAAGGTCGAGGTGTGCTATCATACCGGCGATTCTTCATAGGAGGAGTACACAGCATGACTTACTTGATTAGTGCGGAGTGCATTGCCTGCGGAGCTTGCGTGGATAACTGCCCAGTCGAGGCGATCACCGCCGGCGACCCCATCTACATCATCGACGCCGACAAGTGCATCGACTGCGGCGCATGCAACAGCGTCTGCCCGGTGGAGGCTCCCAAACCCGTCTAGCAGTGTAGGATTCTCAGCGTTTCAACCCATGAAAGGCCGCCAGAAAGCGGCCTTTCCCTTTCCTACCGCCTCCTTTGAATTTGCGCTAGGCTTCGTTTATGAAACGAGATGCAGAGGCGCGGCGACTGTTGGCTGCGGTGGCTGAGGCAGCCAAGCGATCATTGATGACAGCCTACCTTGTGGGGGGCGCTGTGCGGGACCGGCTGCTAGGCTTGGCATCAACGCACGATCTTGATTTTGTGGTGGAACAGGGGTCCGCCTTGGAGTTGGCGCGATTGACGGCAGAAGAACTGGATGCTCCTCCCCCGGTCTTATTCCCACGCTTCCACACCGCCCAGGTATTTCTTCCCCCCTGGAAGTTGGAGTTCGTCGACGCCCGGCGCGAGTCCTATGCCCAGGACAGTCGCAAGCCGCAAGTGGAGCGGGCCAGCCTGCTGGAAGACTTGCAGCGGCGTGACTTTACCATCAATACTTTAGCCCAGGAGCTAGAATCAGGGCGTTTGATCGACCTCCTTGATGGTCGCAAGGATCTTCAAAGGCGCCTCCTGCGCACTCCTCTCGACCCGGATGAAACGCTTCGCGACGATCCCCTGCGGATGTTGCGAGCAGTTCGCTTCGCCTCCAGCCTGGGCTTCTCTTTGGAATCAGGCTTGGAAGAAGCGGTCCGCCGCCAGGCCGCGACCCTTTGGGGGAAGGTCTCCCCAGAGCGCGTGAAAGTGGAGTTGGATTCCATTCTGCTCTCACCCCTGCCTGCCAATGCAATCATCTTGTTGGATCGCGTCGGCCTACTCCAGCAGATCCTGCCGGAGCTGGAAGCAGCGAAACAAGTGCCACAGGATAAAGTGCAGGCATCCAATCTTTTTCACCACTCCCTGGTGACGCTGCAACGAGCTGCCGAGTTCCTCCCCAATCCGGTTTCGCCTCGTGAGCGCTACGCCGCTTTGCTGCACGATTTGGGCAAGATCCGGACCATGCGCGAGGAAGGCGGCGTGCTGCATTTCCATGGCCACTCCGTAGCCGGGGCGGAGATGGCGAGCGCCATCCTCTCTCGCTTGCGCTCTTCTGGCGAGGAGATCGAAGAAGTCTCGTTCCTCATACGCTGGCATATGCTGCCCGCCCAATATGCCCCCGATTGGAGCGATGCGGCAGTAAAAAGGCTGATCCGCCGGTTGGGTCCTCTCCTGAAGGCCACGCTGCGTCTCTCCCGCGCGGATATCTACGGGATCGAACGGCAGGAACACGATTTTTGGCATTTGGTCAAGCGCATCGAAGCGTTCGGTGAGGAAAAAATACAACAAGTAGTCTCTCCTTTGAATGGCGAGGAAATCATGGCGCTTTTTTCCCAGGGACC
>CAYXFH010000004.1:0-11925 GCA_964464245.1 uncultured bacterium | reverse complement strand
GGCAGCGAGGCAGAGAGGCTGGCCGTTTTTCGCCGGGTTGGGGATGAGCTGGACCAACGGATCGAGCGTTTAGTAAGCGAGGGGATTTCCCGATAGAAGCGGCTCCGGGCGTGGTCTAAAGACCTCCGGTCAGTTCAGGCTGGCCTAAAGCCAGCCAGGTAAGCCGGTGCGGAAATGAGAAGGGGCTGGTAAAATGCAGCCCCTTCTCATTTCCTTTGAAAGTGTAAGCGCTACGGGGAGGTTGGCAGCCAGCTTATTCCATCTTCGGAGGCGAGGGTGAGGCCGTTCTTCCCCAGCGCGATCCAGGATGTATCGACGCGGGCCACTGCCAGCAGGTCCTCGCTGGTTCCGCTGGAGACGGCCTGCCAGGTCGCCCCGTCAGAGGAACGGAGGAAGGCGCCGCCCTTGCCGACAGCTAAAGAGAGGCCATTCGCGCTAGCTATGCTGGAAAGGTTGACTGTTGTCCCGGAGCTTTGCGCAACCCATTCGATCCCGTCCGGCGAGCTGAGAATGACCCCGCCGTCCCCGGCAGCCAGCCAGGAGGAGCCATTCCAGGCCACTGTTCGTAAAGTAGTGGTGATCAAGGCGCTGGACTTGACCCAGGTCTCCCCGTCGGGGGAGGTCAGAACGATCCCTTCCTCGCCAACCGCCAGGAAAATCCCATTGGCATAGGCGATAGCGCGAAAGCCTAGTTGGGTGGGGGAGGCGCCAGTGGTCCAGGTCTCTCCATCGGGAGAAGTAATGATCAGGCCTCCATCCCCCACCATCACGAAGAGATCATTGCCGTAGGCGACGCTTCGTAGAAAAGCAGAAGTGGTCACGCTGACCGTATTCCAACGCTGTCCATCAGAAGAGGTTAGGGCTGTTCCGGAAGCGCCTACAGCCACGGCGAGATCTGGCCCCCAAACTACGCTGCGCAAGAAAGCCAAACTGCCTGACTTTTGGGCTGTCCAGGTGAGGCCGTCTTCACAAAAGAGAATGGTTCCGTTGTCTCCTACCAAGGTGCGATGGCTTTCATCCCAGGCAATGGCGTAGAGGTCTTGCCCCACGCTTTGCACATTCCATTCCGCCCCGTCCGAGGAAGTGGCCCGAATGCCGTTCTCTCCAACGACCACCCAGAGATCATTGGCGAAGGCCAGTCCATGAAAAACCCCGGGGGGAAGGGCGCCGCCGGATCTCCAGCGTTTCCCGTCCGAGGAGCTCAGGACGGTTCCTCCTTGGCCCAAGGCCATCAAAAGATCTTCACTGTTGACGAGAGTGACCAGGTTCTCGGTGGTATTGGAGGACAAGACTTGCCAGGTGACGCTGTCTACGGAGGTGAGCAGGGTTCCACTATTGCCCATCGCCAGGAAGGAGCTGGACGGGATTCTCTCCCGAAAAGCGGCTGCCCGCAGGTCTTGGGTGGTTCCGGAGGAGCGGGCAGTCCACTGGATCCCTTCCGGAGAGGTCAACAAGGCGCCGTCTTCCCCGACGACCAGGTAGGTTTTTGTCGCAAAGCTGTTTGACCCGTAGGCGGCGCCCAGCAAGCGCGTTTTCATGCCGCTGGTCTGGAGAGTCCAAGCGATCCCATCGGGCGAAGTGAGGATCAGCCCGCCGTCCCCAACAATCAGCCACAGGCCGCCGCCATAGGCGACCCCGTTCAGGTTGCTCTGGGTTCCAGTCTCTCTCCCGGTCCAGTTGTTGCCGTCCGGGGAGGTCCAACAGACGCCGTTCTCTCCCACGACCACGAAAAGGTTCGGGGTTGAGGTCGAGGTCACTGCGCGAAGGCGGTTTCCTCCCGGGATGGTGGAGGACTTCCAGTCCTCGCCGTCGCTGGAACGCAACAAGGTTCCTCCCGAGCTCACAGCCAGGAAAGAGGAACTATTCGCAGTGATGGACAGCCAGTCGGTTGAGTCCTCGTTGCCGGTTGTACTGGTCGCGGTAATGGTAGTGAGTTCGGAGGGCGCCGTCCCGATGATCACTTGGCCTTTCTCTTGGTCCCACGTCACTGATTTGCCCAGGGCTTCGGCTACTGCTCGCAGGGGGACGAAGGTGCGGTCCTGGTAGAGGAAGGGCTCCACCTCTGTGGCTACGGTCTTCCCATCCACCACGATGGAGATGTCCCGGTATTGAACCTCGATCTGCTGGCTGCCCGTGCTGGCTGCGGCGGAGGCGCCCAAGCCGAGCACAATTCCCACGACCAGGATCCAGGTGAAGATTTTTTTCTGCATTTGTTCTTTCTCCTTTGCGCCTTATTCGTAGCGCAGGGCGTCGATTGGATTCAAGCCGGCCGCCCGCCGAGCGGGGTAGTAGCCGAAGAAGACTCCCACCGCGAGGGAAAAGATGAAGCCCAGCAAGACCGAATTGGTGTCCACCAAAGTGGTCAACCCTCCCAACCATCCGATCAATGTAGACCCCACATAACCAAGGACAATGCCGAGCGCGCCGCCTACCACTGACAACATGATCGCTTCCACCAGGAACTGGGTGGTGATGGTGGAGGAACGGGCGCCGATGGCCTTGCGCAGCCCGATCTCGCGGGTGCGCTCGCTGACTGAGACGAGCATGATGTTCATGATGCCGATCCCGCCCACCAAGAGGGAGATGCCGGCGATCCCGGCCAGAAGGGTGGTGAACGTTCCGATCACATCGCTGAGGGTGCCCAGCATCTCTTCCTGGTTGAGGATGGTGAAGTCGCTGGTCTTGCCGGTGGCGATATTGTGCCGCCGCCGCAGTGTGTCGGTGGCCAGGGTGGTGACTTGGTCCATTTGGTCCGATGAGGCGACTTGGAGGTCGATGCCGCTGAGGGTCTTGCTTCCGAAGATCAGTTTTTGCGCGGTGGTAATCGGGATGATGGCTTGGTCATCCTGGTTGTTGAAGCCCGATCCCCCTTTAGAGGCCAGTACGCCGATGACGCGGAAGAAACCCTTGGTCTGGTTGCTTACCACCTGCACCGTTTTTCCCAGTGCGCTCCCTTCCGGGAAGAGCGTCTCAGCCACAGTCGGGCCCAAGACGATCACTTTATCCCAACGATCGATCTCGTTCTGGTTGAAGAAGATCCCCTGTTCCACGCTCGCATTCAAGGTAGCTGGATAGTCGACCGTAGTGCCGATCACCTGGGAGTTGGTGTTGAGGCTGCCGGCGATCAGTTGGCAGCCACGGCTGGTCACTGGGACGGACATGGCGACGTTGGCGACTTCGCGAAGGGCGTCGGCGTCCGCTATGGTTAGGCTTCCTGAAGCGTTCCCGGTGGCGATATTGCCCTCTCGGATTCGGCTGGGCGAGACCATCAGGAGGTTGGTCCCCAGCCCTTCGATGCGGCTGGTAACCGAGAGCTGGGTGCCTGCGCCGATGGACAGCATCATGATCACCGCGCTGACGCCGATGATCACTCCCAGCATGGTTAGGAAGGCGCGACCCTTGTTGTGGGAGAGGGCCCGCCAGGCCATCTGCACGCTACGCCACAGCGACATGGGGTTGCTCCTGGAAGGTTGGCGCAGTCACCGGTTTCCTGGAATCGAGAGGATCGGCCACTGACTCGTCTGAAACCAGAAGGCCGTCGCGCAGGCGGACGATGCGCTGGGCATGTTGCCCGATCTCCATCTCGTGGGTGATTAGGACCAGCGTCCCCCCCTGACGATGGACGGTCTGCAAGAGGGACATGATCTCCTCTGAGGAGCGGGTATCCAGGTTGCCGGTGGGCTCGTCAGCAAGGATCAGGGAGGGGTGGGTGACCAAGGCCCGGGCGATGGCCACGCGCTGCTGCTGGCCGATGGAGAGCTCATTGGGACGGTGGTGCAGGCGATCGGACAGCCCCACCCAAGCCAACGCTTCTTCGGCCCGTTTGCGGGAATTTGGCACACCCTGGTAGTTGAGAGGAAGCTCCACATTCTCCAGGGCGGTGGTGCGGGGAAGCAGGTTGAAGCTCTGGAAGATGAAGCCGATCTTGCCGGCGCGCAGGTCAGCCAGTTGGTTCGAGCTCATTCTGCTGACTTCGGATCCGCTCAAGCGATAGGTTCCGGAGGTTGGAACATCCAAGCAGCCGATGATGTTCATCAGGGTGGACTTCCCCGAGCCGGAGGGGCCCATAATGGCGACAAACTCACCTTCCTCGACTTGAAGATCAATTCCCCGCAGGGCGGACACTTCGGTGGCTGCGCCCAACTTGTACTTCTTGACGAGCTGGCGGGTTTCGATGACCGTACTCATTAATCGCCGCCTCTTCCGCCTTGGCCCGGTGGGGGTCCGTTTCCCCCGACGCCGGGCAGCTCTAGCATCATGCCGGCTCCGAGAGGTCTTTCACTGCTGCTGGCGACAGAAGTAGAAGAAGCGGAGAAGGTAACGGCGACCTGGTCGTTTTCCTTCAAGCCGCTCTTCACTTCAGCCATGTCCACATCTTGGATCCCCAACTGGATCATCGTCGGCATGGCGCCGGAGGGGGTCTGGACCAAAACCAGGTTGCGATTCCCTACCGTCTGTATGGCAGAACGAGGAACAACCAAGACGTTCTCCGCTTGGGCGGTGATGACCGCTACTTCCACCGTCATTCCTTGGCGCAACTGCTTTGCGGTTGTGCCAGAGGTGGTGAAGTTGGCCTGGTAGTTGACCACCCCTTGCGACGAGGTGGCGAAGGGGCTCAGCGAGGAGAGGGTGGCAGTGATTTTCTGACCCGACAGGGCGTCACAAGTGACGATAGCGGTCATCCCGGCGCGCAGTTCAGCTACGTTTACCTCGGGGACGCTGGCCACGATCTCCAAGGAGTCGGCGCCAACCAAGACCACGGCTGCGCCGCTCGTTGAGAGGGAGTTACCCACCACAGCATTGACGGCGCTGACGACGCCGGCGATAGGCGCCTTGAGGACCGCTTCCGCTTGCTGGTCGAGCAGTTTCTGGAGGCTCAGTTGAGACTGTTCAATGGATTTTTGCTGCAGCTCGATGGAGAGCGTTGAAGGAACTACCATCGCCTGATCCAATTGGAGCTGGGCTTGCTGGATGGAAACCTGGGCGCTGCGCACCTGGTTGTCGGCGGAAGCGAGGGAGTCCTGGTTGGAGAGCTGGCGCGCTTCCAGCGATTTCTCCGCATCGACTACAGCTTGCTCGGCATCGATGACGGCCTGCTCGGCGCTGTCCACCTTGCTTTGGATCGACTGGAGGGATTGTTGATAGCTAAGTTTCTGCGCTTCCAGTTGTTGCTCTGCTGAGGCCAGGTTGCGCTCGGCGGTTTTCTTGCTGGCTGCATCCATCACTTCATCCAAATCTTGCTGGGCATTGTCCACCGAGGTTTGGGCGTTTTGCAGGGCCATCTCCGCGCTCGTTGTGCTCAGCTCCACGCTGTCAAGGGCTGATTGAAGGCCCGCCTTGGCCCGCTCTACGGATCGTTCCGAGTTCTCCACGGCCCTTTGAGCGTTCTCCAGGGAGAGAGCCGCTGATTCGATTCCCCGTTGGCGGCTGGCTTCGGCTTGCACCAGGTCGGTCTTGGCTTTTTCCAAAGAGAAGCGCACGCTGGCCAGGTCGCTATCTGAGGGAGGTTCCTGCAGTTCCTGGAGTTCCTGGAGTTTCAATTGGGCGGTCTCCAAGGAGAGGCGGGCCATCTCGATCTCCGTATCCATGCTGCTCAAGTCCAAGCGCAGCAGCTCATCTCCAGCCTCTACCGTCTGACCCACTTTAACGGCAATTGAGGCCACCTGCCCCGAAGCTTTGGCCGGGACATTGACCTGATCCTTCAGGGCGACTGTGCCGGAGAGCGAGGTGGATTGGCTGATGGTCCCCTTCTTCACTGCCACCAGGGTGGTCTGTCCTTGAGTGGTCTGGCTGGTCAAGCGCGGACGGATCCAGAACCAATAAGCGGCGCCTCCCGCCAGCGCAAGGACCAAGACAACAACTACCACTTTCTGCCATGTACGCAATGATCATCACTCCTATCCTGGGGTTAACCCCTCTTTTCTGAGGCGCTGCGGGCTCTTGGCCAGGCAAGTCGTATTTCCCGGAGCTCGCAGCGCCACCCTCATCTAAACAGGGTGATGTCAAACCACAGCCAAGGAAAGATGAAGCGCGCGTAAAGATTCTCTGGTTCCTTCTCATTTCAAGTGGGCATCCTACCAGCCTGCGGCAGCATGGTTCTTCCACGACAATACGATCTTCCCCAAAGAGAACCCTTCAAGCGGTTCGACTAGACAGCCCCGGCAGCTCGATAGCCCCCGGGGGCTATCGAGCTGTTGCAAGTTGGCTTGCTGTCGTCAGCCTTAATGATCCCAAAGACCTTGTTGGCCCTCAGATTGCCTTACCCACTCCATTTGAATAAGAGCCAGTCAGAGCAAGCCGTTTTCCTTGAAAGTGAAGATGTCCTCAACGTTCTTGCCCACGACGATGTGGTCTAGCACTTTGATCCCCACCAGTTGACAGGCCTGGGCGAGCGAGTGAGTTAAAGAGATGTCCTCCGCTGAAGGTTGGGGGTCGCCGGAAGGGTGGTTGTGTACCAGGATCAAGGCGAGAGCGGAACGTTGGCTGGCTTCGCGGATCACCTCGGCCGGGTCAACCAGGCTGGCGTTGACAGTCCCTTCGCTCAGTTGTTTGCGATCGATGGGCTGATTCTTCCCGTTCAGGAAGATGACGTGGAAGGATTCCTTGCGGGCGTCCCTCAAGTGGGGGGCATACCACCCGGCCACATAGGAAGCGGCATCCTGGGGGCTCTTGATGCGCGCAAGGAGAGGCGCCCTCTCGTTGGAGAGACGTTTTCCCAGCTCGAAAGCAGCTTGGATCTGCGCTGCTTTGGCCAAGCCGATCCCCCGTATTTTGCAGAGTTCACGCATGGACACATCATCCAAAGCTCGTAGAGAGCCATAGCGCGTCAAGAGCTGCTGGGCGCGCTCCTCGGCGCTGGTCCCGTCCCGCCCGGTCCTCAGCAGGATGGCCAGCAACTTCGCCAAGGGCAAGGCCGGCGCGCCTTTGGCCATCAACAACTCGCGCGGCCGTTCTTCTTTCACCCATTGGCGGATTGGTTTGCTGTCTTTTCGTTCCTCCCGCCTCCGCTTGATTTCGGTGCGAGCTTCGGAGAGGTCTTGGAAACGGGCGGTCAATGTATCCCGGAGCACCTCCAAGGATTCTGCGCTCAGCAGGGGCATTCGCGGACTGAGGTAAAAACGGTCTCGACTGCTTAAAAAAGGGTAACTGCCGCTCTCCGCCAACAAATCCAACACATCGCCTTCAGCCATTCGGTTGATCCCCTTCCATGATAGGCATGCTGCTGCAGACTGTTGAGACAAGCTGCCGCGGGGTTCTGTTCCGCTGCACCCCCGCTATGATAGCGCGAAACGCGGTGCGCCGAATCCATTTTGTCGCCCCCCTTCGTGTCACTCGAGGGCATATCTCTTCCCAAGGGGGAATCTTTGTCAAAGTCCAAGGATGCATCCAGGCGCCCAACCACCATGTTTTTTTGGTTCCTTTTCATTTCAAGTGGGCAATCCAACCTTAGCGTAGTCCAACTATCCTGCAATGATGGCGATGATGGTCTTAAAGAAGTCTTGTCGACCCTGGGAGCGTGGCGTCCCAGGGATATGGCATACGCCGGAGCGGTCCTCGTAGGGGCGGGTTTGAAACCCGCCCAGGTACGGGCTGTCTCAGCAAAGTGACGGCTTATTCTCCAGGACGCCCTGCCGGGGGCATTATGCTGCCGCAAGTTGACTTGTTGTCGTCAGCCTTGATAATCCCAGATATTTTGTTTACCCTCAGATTGTCTTACCCACTCATTTTAAGAAAGAGCCGTTTTTTTCCAAACTTGCTCAGTGGATCCCTCCGGCAGTCCCAAGCTTCTGCTATCCTACAAGGGAAGACCAGCAATGGGTTGTTATTCAATTTGAAGGAGGGCCTGGAGATGAAACGGTGGTTGGTTTTTTTGTTGATTGCATGTTGCCTCTTGCCAGCAAGCGGCGCCTGGGCGGAAGGGGTGGGCATAGGCAGTCCACCTGCGCTTGGAACAGCTCGCTACCAGATCCCCTATTGCGCGGTGCGTGAAGGGATCTTCTTCTCCGGCTCTTATGCGGCTGATCTCAGTACCGCTTACGTGCATGCCGGCAATTTCAACCGGCGCGATTTCCTGGCACGCTTCAACCTGGATGCGCTGGTGCAGGATGGAAAAGTCACCTACCTTTCGCTGATCCTCTACCAGGGGATAAACTCGAATGTCGTGCAGCGTTTCCTCTACTTTCTGCCTTCAAATCTGGTAGGTTCCGAGGGGCAGGGAACGGGGATTCGGATTGACCAGTTGGATGCTTGGGGGCACGACTTTCTGGGAGGAATGCTGGAAGACTTCTGGCCGATGCCGGTGCCTTACCAGCAAAACCCATTCTGGCCATTGATGATGCTTTTCTCCCCTTTGATCCGCCAGACTGGAGACTACCGTCCGCTTGCCGAGGTTGATTGCAAAGAGATCAGCGGCCAATTGCAGGCGTTATTGCCGGTGACCTTGGCCGTGGGGACTTCCTCCTTCGAGTTTGGTGGAAACAAGCTGGGACAGTGTTGCCGCCTTTCGGCCTGGGGGTGGGGCGCCACGGAAGGCGTGCAGGCCAATGACAGGATCCGCCAATTCTTCAGCGATCGTGGCTGGATACCGGTACTGCGGCTTTTTGCGGACGGAAGGTCCGGCGCCATCGCCGGCTACCGGCAGGGGAAGAAGCTGGCAGTCGTGGAGCTGATGGTGGAACCGATAGCGAACCTGGTGGACAACCCGGATATTCCCATTGAAATGCAGGAGATCCCCGATGAGAAAATGCATTACGAACTGACCATCTCCATAGCAGAGCTTCCTTAGCGAAACTTCTAGATGGATCCCTTTCGGGTTGAGCGGCTGGGTGATTTATCATCTATTTGTCTGCGTGCGGGGACGCCGCAATGAGGCAGCGGTGGCCGGTTGAAAGCCCAGTTGCTGGTAGAAAGGCAATAAAGGAGCGTCACAGAGCAGATCTACCATCCCCAAATGCTCCAGTTTCGCCAGCATGCGTTGCACCAACTCCCGGCCGACTCCCTGTTTTTGATAAAGGGGAAGCACCTCGAGCAAAGGGATGTAGGCGCTGAGCAAGCCATCTGAGAGTGCGGTGATGAAGCCGATGACTTTGCCGGTGTCCCGGTCGACGGCCAGAAGGAAGCGGCTGCTTCCAGCCAGTACTTTGATGTGTTCGGCTGGGGTCAAGGGGTACCGCCAGCCAACGAAGAAGCCTTCCAATTGTTCCGCGCAGATTCCATCCAATGAATCACAGTAGTCGATCAAGGAGCCCCTCCTTTATCCGGGAAGTTTCTCCGATCATCGAGCCCGCGACTGCTTCGGTCAAGATACTCATTCCAGCTCTTTCTCATCCCGAGTGGGTAAGGTAGTCTGTGGACAAACAAGATCTCTGGGAATGTCGGTTTTCCTGGGACCGTGGCGCCCCAGTGCGGCAACAGCAGTGAAGTGACGGAAGCCAACCGCTCTGGGAAGCAACCACTCCAGAAGGTTGTACACCCGTGGCTATCTCCCCTCCCCACTTCGACGCAGAACATCCTGCCGGGGGCTATTCAGCTCGAAACAGCCTGCGGCAGTATCCCACAGGACGCCCTGCCGGGGGCTATCGAGCTGCCGGGGGCTATCGAGTTGACGGGGGCTTGTCTAGCTTGACAGCCTGCGGCAGCCTGTCCTGGAGAATGAGGCATCACTATGCCAAGACAGCCCATGCGTGGGCGGGTTTGAAACCCGCCCCTACGAGGACCATTCCGGTGTTACGCAGATTGGAGTCGATGAGACCTAAAGAGCATAAGGGCATGACTATCCCTGGGACCGTGGCGCCCCAGTGCGGCAACAGCAGTGAAGTGATTTTACGGCAGCGTCAGATCTTGATAGCTGCGCAGTGAAATGGATGTGATTTAGCCTTATACTTAAGTTGGAAGCGAAGGCGGTAGAAAATATTACTCAGAATTTACTGATCATATTTCTTTACCGATTAGATGTCTGGAAGAAAATCTGAGTAGCGATATTATGAACGAGAGGTGTAATCATAAAAAATATGTCTACAAGAAATAAAGGATTGTCTGTAATAGTTGTTGTGGCAATACTGGTTCTTGTGTCTTGTACGCCCGCAGAACAGGCGCCTGGCGCTTGGGATAGCCGCAATTGGTCGGTGATCGAAGAGCTTGTTCAGACCCAAGGCGCACGATCTGCTTCCTATGATTCGGCAAAACGTCCCTACGCGGTTTTTGACTGGGACAATACCTGCATCTTCGGCGATTGTGAAGATACCTTGTTCATGTACTACATTAACCAATTGCTCTTTGCCTATTCGCCGGAGGAGTTCGCTGTCGTCTTGGGACGAGACGTTCCGGCTGGTCCGATGCAGTATCAGAACGTTTCGCATCAAACCGTCGGTAGCCAGGCTTTTATTTCCGATATTGTTTCCGACTATCGCTTTCTGCGGGCCAATTATGCCGACTTTGGCGGAAAGATGGATCTGGCAACGATCCAAAAAACGCCCCAGTTCGTCGATTTTCGGGCGAAACTGTTTGCCATGTTCGCTGCTGTTGATAAAACCTGCAGCGCTGCCGCTGCGTATTTATGGCAAGGGCGGCTGTTATTGCAAATGGATGCCGTCACATTGCGGAAGAATGCTGAGATGTCCAATGACTTCAATTTGCAGCAGCCATTGCGCCGGGAGACTCTGACAAGCCCGCCTGAGTTGCCTGGAGAGGCCGGAGTCGTAACTGTCTCCACTGACCAGTTCTTGCGAACGCAGCCGGAAATGGCCGCTTTATTCAAGTATTTGCAGGAAAATGGGACCGATGTTTATCTCTGCTCGGCATCGCCGGAACCAATCGTCAAACTGTTCGCGTCTCAACCGAAGTACGGCTATTCGCTCAATGAGGACAACGTCATTGGGGTCAGGTTCAACGAAACAAACGGCAAGCTTGTAGCGGATTTGGCGCCTGGCCAGGTAATGACATGGGGGCCAGGAAAGGTTGAAGCCATAAATTCGTTGTTGATCGCTAAAAAAGGATATGGACCGATCATGGTCGGCGGCGACAGCGATGGCGACTATGATATGTTAAGCCAGATCCCCAGTGTAAAATTGGGTCTGCTCATCAATCGTGTAAAAAGCGGGAAGACGGGTGAGCTTTGCCGGATCGCTGTTGCCCAGCGCAATGAAAGTAGTCCGCGCTATTTTTTGCAGGGGCGTGACGAAAACAATGGCATTTTCCTACCAGACATCGCAACAATTCTATTCAGTAAGACCGAAACAACACTAGTCAAGTGATAGCTTCGTGAACACTGGAACAGACGTAGAAGAGGAGGGTGGCCCTCATCTCCGTGAAGGCGGCGACCTCCCAAACGTTCTTCAGTAGTCTTGGTAGAAGGGGAAAGGGTTTATCTGTCGACGCCGTTCAGGATCCGCCACCCAAACCGAACCGCACGGAGGAAGCTTTCAGAGAGAGGGAAAAGAAGCATTTGATTCGTGTCTCCTGGAACGCGTTAAATTTAAATGTAGAGAGAATTCCATGGAATGATGAGAGTTGAGGAGTGATGTGACTACCATGAAAGAAGAGCTGCGAGAAATCGCTTGACCAAAGATTGACAGTGACTAAGGGGTAAGTTGGGAGGGGTTTAGCAGGCAGGTTCTGGTACAATAAACAAATTACGCTAAGCTAAGGAGGAATAAATGCGCAATTCGAAAGCCCTAAAGATCATCCTTCTTTATTTAATTGTCGTCCTGGTGATCCCCTTCGCGAGCCCATCTCTTACTTTGGCAATGCCATATGGCATTCCTTATCAAATCACTTTTCTTTTAGATGGATCCAAGACAATCTGGGAAGGCTGGTTTATTGACCCTTGCAGCCCTGCTAATTTAACTATTCTGAAAAAGGACGGCGTTACCCAAGTAACGATACCGGCCACAGACCTGCGCGCGATCTCTGCCACCCATAAATCAA
>CAYXFH010000003.1:0-5679 GCA_964464245.1 uncultured bacterium | reverse complement strand
CAACCGTCTGACCGATGTGCAGGCTTGGTCGACTCGAGCGATCGAGCTCGACTCGCGGACGCCTACTGCCCGTCTGGGTCTCCACCGTTTCGTTTCCGCCTTGTTGAGACCCAAAGACGCCAGTCCCCAAGGACTCTTGGGGCAGGCCTACTACTTGGGTGGCAACTATCGTCTGGCAGCGCCCCTTCTTCGTGCCGCAGGTTGGAAAGCACAGGCCAGGAAACTGGAGAGCTTTGGCGATGGTGAACCCTACCAGATCGATTGCCAGGCTGAAGTGGTCCAGCAAGCGTTCATCGTCACTGATCCGCTGCCGGTCGTGCATGTGGCAATCAACGGCGGCACACCGGTCAACTTCTTCATCGATACCGGTGGGGCTGAACTGATCATCGATTCCGAGTTCGCTGCAGAAAGTGGCGTCGATTTGTTCGATAGCGAGACGGGCGTGTTCGGAGGCGGCAAACGGGCAGACTACCGGAATGGCCGCGTCGATTCCGTGGCGCTAGGGGGAATGATCGTACGGAATGTACCAGTCTCTGTGATGAATGTGCGCCGATTTTCGCAACCGATCTTCGATGGAAGGCGCGTCGACGGGATCATCGGCACATTTTTCCTCTACCAGTTCCTTTCCACCTTGGACTACACTAGGGGTGAACTGGTCCTGCGACGCAAGACAGCAGAACATCTTGCGAGGTTGGAGTTTGAACTGCGAGAGCAAAATCCGGTGATCGTCCCCTTCTGGATGGCGGAACACTGCATGCTCGCCTGGGGAACGGTCAACAAAATCCACCCCCTGCTGTTGTTCGTAGACACCGGCCTGGCCGGAATGGGGTTCACTTGCCCGAAGTCGACCGTGGATCAAGCGGGCTTGATCCTGCAAAAGCATCTGGCAGGCGAGGGACTGGGGGGCGGAGGGAAAGTCGCCAGCATCCCACTGGTGGTGGACCGCTTGGCGCTGGGTAAGGCCGGCGAAGAAACGATCCAAGGCGCCTTCGGTCCTTTCCCGCCTCAACTGGAGAATGCTTTCGGATTCCGCATCGGCGGGCTGATCTCACACCAGTTCTTCCGGCCATACGCATTGACGATCGACTTCACCGGCATGAGGTACTTCCTGACACGACAACCGGGGTCAGGTCTTTAGATTTCGTACATTATCCATGATGAACACTTCCCCTTCTCTCTTGGTCAGATAGTTGTAGTTCTTTTAGATATCCTTCCAGTTCAAAAAGATCATGTCGATCAGCATCAGTCCGCTTCAAATATCTCCGACTGGCTGGTTTCCAAGATGCCAAGTCTTGCGATTGTATGATCTCGATCAGGCGAAAGATAGCCGCGGATGCTCCTTGCATACACCATCAATCTCTCCCGTAAGCCAATCACTCGTTCCGTCGGCAATGGGAGAAGCATAGAAAGGAGCAGGAATAACCCAAGACACGAGTGATTGAGACGTAATGCATAGAGTCCAAAAATGCATTATGCCCCGAATTATTGCACCATTGGGCTGGATTGTGTCGCCCAGGCGGTATTTTTCTTTTTTTGCTCCAAGATCTATAGTCAACTGGCCAACCTCGTGTATACTGAGCAGGCGAGGCGGTCTCTGATATCCCTCCATGAGGTGCGATCGATGACGATCTCCTATACAGAGTATATAGAGCTGTTCGACAAACGGGTGGCTGCCTACATCCCCCCGCGGGAGAGCTGGGGCCCGGTGGAGAAGGCCATCTACGGCATTCCCGATCCCTTCCATCTGCCACCCGAGGAAGCCCAGCGGCTCCAATTCGAAGCCCTTTCCTTCACTTTCCGCCATCATTTCCAGGAGAATGCCTACTACCACAAACTTTGCCTGGAGCGCGGTTTCACCTCCGAAGAACTGAAAGGGCCGGACGACTTGGAGCGGATCCCGCTTCTGCCTGACCGCTTTTTCAAAGAATACCCGGCCGGACGCGACTTCGCCATGTGGTTGGCCAATGTGATGACGGGCGATCTGCCAAAGATCGTCATCAAGGAGAAGAATCCCAGCTACGACCAAGTCATCGAAGCCTTTCAGCAAGCTGGCATCACGGTCTGCTTCTCCAGCGGCACCAGTGGCCGCCACACCTTCATCCCCCGCGACGAGCGCACTTTCAACATGTCCGAGTACGCCATCACCAAGGGAGCGGTGGCCATCGGCTACCCGGGGTGGAGCCCGGAAATGAAGGGCTACCTGATGATGCCCAACCCGCGCAAGACCCACCTCTTTGCCGGACGGGTGGCGATGATTTACTTCGACACGATCTCGGAGGTGACCGTTGCCATCGACCGGGAAGTGTCCGTAGACTTGTTGGCTAAGGCGATGGGCGCGGACCGCAGCCTAGCCGGGCGGATCGTGCAATACGCCAGCCGGAAAACCGAGAAGCGGATGGTGGATAAGATCATCGCCTGGTTGGAATATCATCAGGAGAATACTCAGGACATCCTCACTCTGGTGGGCGCCCCCTACCTGTTAGCAGGCGTCCTGGAGCAGTTGGAGGCAGATGGCAAGCGGCTTCAGATGGGCGGCCGGGCCGGGGTGGCTACTGGCGGAGGCTGGAAGATCCAAGAAGGCCGGCGCATTCCCAGCGAGCAATTCCGCACCTGGGTGGAAGATCGTCTGGGCATCCCGCCTAAAGATTGCATCGATGTCTACGGCATGGTGGAAGGGAACGGCTGGATGACGCAGTGCCCGGAAGGCCACTATTTCCACATTCCCACCTGCTACTTCAAGCCGATGGTCCTGGACAAGGAGTTCAAGCCGCTGGGCTTCGGCCAATGGGGGCGCTTCGCCTTTCTGGACGCCGCTGCGCTTAGCTACCCCGGTTTCATGGTGACCGGCGACCTGGTCAAGATGCTGGAACGTTGCCCGGTCTGCGACCGAACCGGGCCGGTGCTGGAGCCGGAGGTCAGGCGAGCGGTAGGGGAAGAGATGCGCGGTTGCGGCGAAGAAGTGCGAAACTTGGTTTCTTCCGACCTGGGGAACTGAAGTGTCCGCTAATACAACCTACCTGCGACTGATGCTGCGGGGGACTTTCTCCCTTCTGAAGCTGCTGGCCACCAACCCGGGTGACCTGCGCAAGCTGAAGGAGCGCTCGGAGGCTGCTAGCGAACGCTACGTGCGGCCGCCGCGGCGCTACGAATTGCCCGCCTACGACCCTTCCATGAAGATTGCTCCGAGCCGGCAGCGATACCTTCGGCCAACTCGTTTCTGCAACCCCTACACCCCCCAAGTGAGGGCGCTGGCCCATTCCCTGGGGGCTTTTAGGCTCCCGCCGCGGCAGTACGCCAAGGCCGCTTTTGCTTTCGCCAAGGAGAAGCTCTATCTGGAGATCTGCCCATTCGACGAAGTCGACCTGACCTTGCAGCGTGGCGCGGGCACTTGTTTTCACCTGATCTCGGTGTTCATCGCCCTCTGCCGGGCGGCCGGCATTCCTGCTCGCTACAAAATGTTCAGCACGACCATGATCCAGGCCTGGCGTAGCGCCTTGGTGGACCAGGACCCAATGGTGAAGAAGTGGTACGACTCCCTGGGCTACTTCATGATCGAGGGCGAGGGGGAAGCTTTTGTCGACGGTCGCTGGACGGTGGCCCACGTCGGTCCCACCGCCGAGCGGCAGGCTTCCGCAGGATTGCCTATCACCCGTTTCGGGGAAGACGCACTGGGGCTATGGTTCTTTGCCGTGCCTGGGACGCTGATGATCATGGAATCGGTCCCCCTCGGCCTGGGGCGAGGCAGCCGCTTCCTGCAGCGGATTGCCCCCGGCTCCCTGGAGCGGGTCAATCTGGGGGTGTTGGCACAGTCTGAGGCCGGCTTGAAAGTGCTGCAGGCGGCAGGCGGAGTGGAAGCCTATGACCGGCAAGTGCGGGCGGCGATGGGGCCTCAGGTTCCTACCCTGGAACTGGAAGAGAAGAAGGGGATCATTTTCGCCGAATGATAGCGACCACTACCCCACCTAGCGGCGGTCAGCGCCCCTTCATCGCCCGCAGCGGGCGCTATTTGGTCTTCCTGGTAATCATGATGGGGGTGGTGGCGATCATGGACCAGTACCTCTCCACCATCAAGACCACCGCCTTGCCTTATCTGATGAAAGACTACGGCATCGACGCCTCCTCCTTCTCCTGGCTGGAGACGCTCTACATGATCCCCACCTTCTTCATCTTTTTCCTGAACGGTCTGAACGATCTGATCGGACGGAAGTGGTCGATCCTGATCCTGGTCCTTTTGATGGGCCTCTCCTCCTTGGCTATCCTTCTCTGGACACCTTCGCTTAGCATGTTCATGGCTTTCTACGCAGTGACCATGTTCACCACGGTCAGCAACATGTGGACCATCCCTCCGGCTGAGGAAGCTCCCGCCAAGAACCGGGCCAAGCTCATCGCTTTGATCTATGTGATCGGCCTGATCCCGCTGCAGGCCATCCTCCCCCCCATCCTGGTGAATACCCTGGGGCTTTCCTGGCGGTGGATGTGGGGAGTGATGTTCCTTTTCATGATCCCGGTCCTGGTGATGTGGTTTTTCATGAAGGAAACCGGCCGCTACCAGGCCATCCAAGCGGAGCGCCGGGCCGGGCGGAGCAAGATCCACCCCTTCGGCCTGGGGGCGATCGACCGTCGCGATCTTCGCTACATTCTGTTAGGCGCGTCGATCTGGATCTGCTGGTTGGTGAACAGCCTGCTCTTCCTCTGGGCAGGCTACTTCTTCATGACCATCAAAGGGTATAGCGTCGGCCAGTGGTCGATGGTCCTCCTGGGGGCGTTGGTGATGGCCATCATTGGGGGCCTTTCCAGTGGTTGGATCATGGACCGCATCGGCCGGCGAGCGGCGCTGGTGATCGGTTGCCTGGGGATGGCCGTCGTCTATTGTCTGTTGGGCATCCTGCCTGCTGTGATGTTGCCCTTCGGAGCCGCCCTGGCTGGTTTTTTCACCTCTTTTTCCTACACTTGGATCGTCGTCTACTTACCCGAAGTGTTCCCCACTGAGAGGCGGGGAGCCTGTATGGGTTGGACCACCACCGTTGCCCGCTTGGCCTACATCATCGGGCCGGCCCTGGCGGCAATCTTGCTGGCCGCTTTTCCCACCATGGAGTGGTTTTGGGTGGTAGCCGGGGCGGTAATGCTGGTGCCGGTGGCCATTGTCTTCCTTTTCCGTTTCTACGAGACCAAGACCAAAGAGCTGGAGCAGATCGCCATCGAGCGGTAGCGACTGGCTCCCGGTGTCTCAACTCGATCACACGATTTCTCGGCCTCGCCCAGGTGATGAGTCTTACCCTTCTCTTGGGAGTGTAAACCTCGCCAAGGTCAAGGGGAGTAGGTTTCTATCTCGATCAGTTTCGGCGCTGGTAAAGCCAGCTTCGGAGCTAGAGTAGGGATTAGGTCGGAGAAGTACCGCTTCATCGACGTCAGGGATTGCTCATATTTCTGGAGATCCGAGAGTGGTTCCCGTGACGTCCAGTAGTTGCCAATTCCTGTTTGGGTTGCCTCAGGCGTTTGTTGCCGCCACTGTTCCATGGCCTGCTCGTATGTCAGGCCTTTGCCAAACAGGTCCAGGTCCTCTTTGATAGCCAGATTTGTGTGGTTATAGTCGTTCGTGTATTGGATCGTGGCCAGCCATTCCAGGGTGAGGTCGATCTGGGACAGCATGGCTCGCCACCCCGCCTCGATTTCCTCCAG
>CAYXFH010000002.1:0-4168 GCA_964464245.1 uncultured bacterium | reverse complement strand
GGGTCGTGCAACACCGCGCCTGCTTCGCTGCGCGGAACCAGGTTGCCGTGGCGATCGTAGGCGCGGTCGGCGAAGGCCTCTTCGGCGACGCGCAGGCCCAGGGAGCGGCCGGCTTGGACCATCGCCGAGCCGGATTGGGCGAGGAGGATCAGGTCGGGATCGAGCGCGCGGGCGGCCCGGGCGATCGCTTCAGCCAACCCGAGGTCAGTTGCTGCGGCGTTGTAGAGAGCTCCGTGTGTTTTCAAGTGGGCCATGGGAACCCCGGCCGCGCGGCAGAAACCCAAGAGCGCGCCTCCCTGGTAGATGAGGAAAGCGTAGACCTCCTCTGGTCCCATCTGCAACTTGCGCCTGCCGAACCCCTGCAGATCGGGGTAGCCAGGGTGGGCGCCGACGGAGACGCCAAGACGCTTGGCCAGGTTCACCGTCCGCTCCATCACGGCCGGGTCGCCGGCATGCAGTCCGCAGGCTACATTGACCGAGCTGAGAAGGGGAAGCAGCTTGTTATCCTGGCCCAGCGTCCAGGCCCCGAAGCTCTCGCCGCAGTCGGCGTTCAAATCGATCCTCTTCATGATTCTACTGTATCACCTGGGGTCACATCTTCATATGTCACCAAAATTGCCTCTTTCTCAAACCGGGTGAGAAGAGCAGTCCGAGGCAAACAAGGTCTCTGCGATTTTCAAGGTAGATGACAGTAAGTTATTTCACCACAGCTTGATAGCCCCCGGCAGCTTGATAGCCGCAAGCTGGTAGGTCACCCGTTTGAAATGAAAAAGAACCAAAAGAATGACATATGAAGATGTGACCCCCTTCCTCCCCCCTCAGGGAGCCGGGTAGGTGATCACGACCTCCTGCGTGGGTTGCAGCCAGTCCACCTTGCAGCCCAGGGTCTCTGAAATGAAGCGCAGCGGCATCATGGTGCGCCCCGGAGGCTGGAGGAAGGGAGCGACATTGGGATTCGCAGGGTCGATCAGTTCGTTCTTCCCGTCCACCGTGGCGTAGTTCCTTCCGATCCACAGCTCTAATGTCTTCCCATGCAGGGTAATCGTCACTTTCTGTTCGGACTGGTTCCAGGCCACCACCGCTCCCAACTCCTCGACTACAAAGCGGATCGGCAGGAAGGTGCGGTTTTCCACGATCACCGGTGATGTGTCCATCGTTTTACTGAGCGAATTCACCTGGTAGACCGGATTCCCGATGAAAAAATGCATTACCGTCGGGACAACGCTGATAACCGGCGCGGGAATCTCGATCACCGCCCGAACCCACACCAGGCCGTCGGCCTGTGCCGACACGCCGGCACGGACAAAGAGTTGGAAACCAGCTATCACGTCGGCGTAGGATGATAGGTCCAGTATTCCCTCTTTCAATGAATTGTCATACTTTTTTTCTACAGCCAACTCTACGTCGATGGATGAGGCAGCAAATGCACCGATCCCGGCCTCAACCCCATCTGTAGCATTCAGCCCTTTCTGGAAGCCAAAGAGGAACCGCAGCCTGGATCCTGCTGGAATGTAGAGGTTGCGGCACTCGGCAGTGAGCCCGCTGGAAGATTGGAGCGGGGGGATTGTCTGCAGCGCGTTGGTGTAGTTTTTCCCGTCCTCCAGCGCTCCATCGAAGCCGCCGGCGTATCCCTGGTTGGTGGCCGCTGCATTGAAAGTGATCGGTTGGGAAGCGCCTGAAACCCAACCGAACCACTCCGCTGCGTAGGCTGCAGCCATAAAGTCGTAGGTCACCACGCTCGGCTGCCCGGGTGAGGGACTGGTCACAGTGATCACAGCCGCAGTCCAAACCAATGCGTCCGCGGTGGCTGACGGACCGGAACGGACGAACAACTGGAACCCACCAATCCTTTCACCATAAGGCGACAAGTCGAAGGTCGCGGTCAACAGGCTACCATCATAACCTTTCGTTTTGTTGATTAGTTGCGAAACAGGCGTGCTGGGGTCATCCAAGGCGAATGCCACTCCTACCTCGACCCCATCGGTGGCATTGGCCCCGCTCTTGAAACCGAAAGTCACCTTCAATTGAGCATTCTTAGGGACAAAAACGTGCCGATAGTCTCCGGTGGTCCCGCTGGGCGCATTGGACGGCGGGTACGTTTCCAGGCCATTGCTCACGCTTTCTCCACTCTCCACTGAGCCGCTATAGGCCATGGCGAAACCGTCCGTGAAGCTGGAGCTGCCGTAGGTCAAGGGATGGTTACTGCCTCCCTCCCAACCCACCCATTCGGCGTTAGCTGCGTTGGCGATGAAGTCGTAGACGACCACCTCGGGCTGAGCAGCCACGGTGCTTGGGATCCCACCCAGACAAGGGAACACTAACGCAAGAAGCAGAACGAAGACGACACACCACCTCATTGATAGACCCTCCTTTGAACCGATTTTTTGACTTACACTATTATTGTAGGGGTTACTCGCAAATTCATATACCATTTCTGGCAACAACAGCTTCTCGGGAAAGTCTCTTCTGCCCAACCGAGTTGTTTCTTCAATAGCAGGGATACAGGCGCAGCCGGGCGCCTTAATCGCTTATCTCGATCCTGCCGGTTCTGATCTGATCCACCAGCGTCTGGTCGGAGGCTTGAGCCAGAGTTTCCAGGAAGGCCTTCGATTCCTGGTCATCCATCAACCTCACCTGAGAGAGCTCGCTTGTCAGGGGGAAGAGCCGGATCAACGCTTTCCCGGGAGAGTGTTCGATACCCAGCGCTAAGCCCTGCTGCGTTTCTACAGAGAAGTACTGGTCGAAGACGAAATTGCCCAGCGAATAGACGATCAGCCCGCTCCGGCCGGAATCTTGCCCCTGGTAGCGCTCGATCTCCTGCACCACATGAGGGTGCGAGCCCACGATCAGATCCGCTCCGCTGTCGATCGCCTGGTGGGCTAGCTGCTGCTGTTCGGGTGAGCTATGGCCCTGATATTCCTCGCCCCAGTGGAAGAAGATCACTAGGAACTGCGAGGGGTGCGCCTGTCGGATCGTCCGAATGGCAGCCAGGAGATCTGCCTCCGCTTCATCCCCGACCCGATTGAAGGCCAAGACCACGAGGTCTCCCTTCACGTAGGCGTATTCGGGGTCACAGCCGTACGGATCACCCACCGTGGCAATCCCCTGTTGAGTCAGGATCGCCCGCGTTTCCTCCGGCCCTCCCGGCCCCAGGTCGAAGGCATGGTTGTTGGCCAAAGAAAGCAGATTAAAAGCGGACAATCCACTGGCCGTCTCCCAGGAGACGGAGAAACACAGCAAGCCAGGCGGGAACTGCACCGGGTAGGCGGTGATCGGCGCCTCCAGGTTGCCGGCAACCAGGTCCACGCCATATAGCGCCCGGGAGACAGACTGGAACGGGTAGTTTGGGCTGTTCCGATCAATCAGCGCCTCCACGCCCCGGTCCAGCATAATGTCCCCGACGAAGAGAACAGTGCGGATGTTGGCCTCAGGAAGATCCAGAGGGGGAGCGCCACTCTCGAAGAGGACGCTGAAGTAGCTGGTGACGCTTTCCGGGCCGCTTTCATCACCGTAGTCCCCGGCGTCAGCGTGGGCGATGATGAGGGGTTGCTCAGCTCCTCGCAGCCGGGCGAACTGGCGGGCCAAGTAAAGGCATTGCCAGGAGTCCACCTCGATCTTGGCGAACTCACTCTGTTCGTTGTTCAGGAGTACGCGGATGCTCTTGACGTCGTGGAAGGCAGCCATCGCCCCGGGGAGATAGTGAGAGAAATCGACGCTGGCGATGACCAGGGCGTCCGGCTCTGCCAGGTCGTCCAACGAGGCCGCCAAGCGGTCCAGGGCATCACGGGCGGTCGTTTCCGCCACTATCAAGGGGACGATTCGACTCCCGGGGAAAGCTTCCCGGATGGCCGGGAGAAGGTTGGTGATCCCATGGTCCAGTCCCACCGCCGCTTCGTCCAGATCGATCGGGTTTTCCCGGCACAAGGCCTGGATCAGGTCGTTCTGCACCGGAAGGTTGAGGAAGCTGGAGCCTGCTACCGAGAGGATGGAGCTGCCGCGGAAGGCGCCGGCGTGGAAATGGTCGGGGGAGAGAAGGACGACGGTGTCGGGCCGGGTTCGTTGGGAAACAGTGTAAAAGAAGGCCTGGATGACATCCTGGGCCAGAAGGTGGTGAGGAACGACTCCAGCGACGACCCTGCTGAGACTCTGGCTTGCAGCAACCTCCACC
>CAYXFH010000001.1:0-4605 GCA_964464245.1 uncultured bacterium | reverse complement strand
GAGCCCTGGGCTCTCCGCATCCGGGATTGGATCCTGGTGGAGCATCTGCAGTTGACCCGGATTCAGGAGTTGCTCGGTCAACAGCAGTGTGTCGTCCCCTACACCACTCTCTACCGCTACGCGCTCCGCCAGGGATGGCTGAATACTCACCGGTGTACAGTGCGCATGGCCGACACCCAGCCGGGCGAAGTAGCGGAGATGGACTTCGGCCGCCTGGGGTTGATGCTGCGGAAAAAGGGAACAGATTTATTTTCCCACTTTTCTCGGCCTTCCCGGCCCTCGAGATTCTCTCGTCTTTCCATGATCTTCTTGATTTCGTCCACAAGATCCGATCCTTCGCTACTCTTAGGACGGGCCGCCAGTTAACTGTCCTCATTGGAGCGATCTACGGATCAATAAATAAATCTGTCCCCTTTTCATTCCTATATAAAGGAAGAGGATAAGGTAGAATGTATTGGCGCATGAAGATTATCTCCTGGCGTCGGGCTGAAACTCGTCGGGAATGCTATCCGCAGCCAAGGCTGGGATAAAGCGACGGGTCCGAAGCCGGGAACCAATGGCGATGCTGGATAAAGGAAAGGAGAGAATTTGACCTTGGAAGATGAAAGAGTTGGACGCTCAAGGCGTTATTACGATAACGATGAAAGCCAAGCCCTTAGATGGGAGATGGAAATCTGCCCGAAATGCGGCGGACAGGGCATGATGTGCAAGTGCTGGGTGGATGCCCTGATTGATCATTGTGAGAAGCCGGATGCCGAGAAAGAGGATATTCGAGCGGAACTACTGGCGCAGTATTGGTCAGGCCCCTTCATTCGCAAGTACGGATCAAGATCGTTTCAATATCCATACGAAGGATGCGATGCTGCCGGCATTTTCCTGCAAATCTACCTGAGTAAACCGCCGGCTACTCTCTTCAATTTGAAAGAGGCTTTTGTTGAACTTATGGAGGCCAGTCGGATAGAGCTGGAAGCAGAAAAGCTGAAAGTAGATTGAACCCATTGCTTGAGGAACTGGATGGTCTTCAATTCCGGGGCATCGTCAAGGCCCAGAATCCCACATGGATGACTTGTGGCGCAGGCGGTAAAAGATCAGACGAAGGTTGTCCAGGGTAACCTAAAAGAGAAGGAGAGAAGATGGCTAAAGGCTATTTTGCGCAAGGTTTCGTTCGGGGTAGGGGATGGGATGGATTGGTCTCGATCATGGTGATGGGAGAATCCGCCGAGGAAGCGTCCAATCGCCTGGAGGAAGAGATCCAAGCCAGAGGGGACATATTGGACGGGGATATTAGCATCGACGAAGATGAGGAGGAAGACGAGGATTACGAAGAAGACGAGGAACCCACCCAAAGCGAAGCAGGCCTAAACTGAAGAGGAGAGAAAATGTAAGGAGCGGAGATAAATGAGCGAACTACCTGTTTCACCAGACCCGGATCTTTTATACAGCCTTTACACTGGGATCTACAAACCCCAGTTGGTGCGGGTCGCTTTGACGCTGGATGTTTTCACCCCACTGGCAAATGGTCCGGCTGATGCCCAAGCGGTGGCACAAGCGTGTGGTTGTTCTCCAACCGGCATTCGCATCTTGCTGGATTATTTGAGCAGCATTGGAGTGCTTGAGCATCATTCAGACAAATACGCTCTCACCCCGACAGCCTCCACCTTCCTGGTTCCGAAGAAGCAGAGTTATGTGGGCGACTTGGCATTGATCGAGACAGCCCCTGAAACCGTGGAAGGCTATCTCGGAGCAGTGCGCAGCGGTCAGCCCTACTATCCTGTCGTTCCATGGGCGCAAGATGCTTGGCTTGAAAGTTACCGACCGTCGCGACCGGCGAAGAGCCTGGAGATGTGGCGCTTGGCGGGTTTCGAGCCAGGGAGGACTTCACGCCTGCACGTTGTTGATTTGGCTTGCGGGTGCGCGATCAAGAGCCTCACCTTGGCACATGCCGACCCAATGGTTCAGGTCGACTGTATTGACAGCTCCGATGTGCTAGAGGTTGCGCGCGATCTGGCGACGCGGCTGGGAGTCTTATCGCAAGCCAAGTTCCTGCCTGGAGATCTGCACTCCATCAATCTGGGAAAGAGGCGGTATGATGCTGCGCTGGTAGGTCAGATCACGTTTTACTTGACGCCCGAACAGAATCTTGCGCTATTCAAGAGGGTGCATGAATCGCTCGTACCCTCCGGGGTCGTGGTGATCGATGTTCCCATGATTTCGGATACATCTGGCGAGCGGGAAAACTTGGCCTCATTTTTCACATGGGCAATCAGCGGAGGCAAAGTACACTCGTTTGCGGAGTATAGCCATTGGTTGCAAGTGGCTGGATTCAAAGCAGCCAGGCAACTTGGCATGAACTGGTTGTCGGCAGAAAAGCCATAGCAATCCATCACGACACAATCAATTGACCGAGCTTGGTCTGATGTCACGTCATACCGCTCCAGCACTATCTTTACTAGCTTCAAGGACTGCTGGGGAAAAAGGGGAATAGAGGGGACAGATTTATTTTCCCACTTTTCTCGGCCTTCCCGGCCCTCGAGATTCTCTCGTCTTTCAATGATCTTCTTGATTTCGTCCACAAGATCCGATCCTTCGCTACTCTTAGGACGGGCCGCCAGTTAACTGTCCTCATTGGAGCGATCTACGGATCAATGAATAAATCTGTCCCCTTTTTTGGCTCTTTCTCATATCGAGTGGGTAAGACGGTCTGAGGATAACGAGACCCTTGGGACCGTTAGCTTTCCTGGGACCGCGGCGCCCAAGGCATCTGCAGTGACAAGAAGGAAGACAACCACCCTAGAGAGCAACCATTGCGAAGATTGTGCTCCTGTGATTATAGGCACCACTTCGACACAGAATACCTGCCGGAGGATTTCCTTGAACCCCTTGAGGGGCTCTCTTTGGTGAAGATCGCTTTGTCGTAGAAGAGGATGCGGCTCGGTGGATCCATGAGAACAGGAAGCCATGGGCGCGGCGGTCCCAGGTCTGACAAGACTCTTTTAGATCATCATCGCCTTTGTGACTGGGAGGCTGGTAGGTTACCCACTTGAAATGAAAAGGAACCCCTTTTTTCTTGTCATGTCATGATTGAATCGCTTGAAGGGTTCCCTTTGGTGAAGATCGCATTGTCGTGGAAGAAAGATACGACGCGGTAGATCAATGAGACGATGAACCGCACTGGGGCGCCGCGGTCCCAGGGTCGATAAGGCGTTCCTCCTCGACGCTGTACATTGTTGCCGCCAGACCGACCGCGGCATCTTGGAGGGACTCAACAGCCTGGTTCAGGCAGCCAAGACAAGGCTCGCGGTACCAGAACCTTCAAGAACCTGAAGACCATCATCACCATCATTACATGGCAGCTGGACTACGCTAAGGTAGGATTACCCACTTGAAATGAAAAGGAACCGGAATAATTGAGTACCGCTGTTCATTTCTTTTATTATTAGCTGTCCACAATTCTCCCATGATGACGCATTTGACCTTTCCGGATAAACCAGCAAAATGTCTCCCAGAAAAGGGATGTTGACGCTCGTGGCCAAAAGAAAAGCGAAAAGAGAAAAGCGCGATAGGGAAACTATTGCAAATATGCGTCAACATGCGTCAATGGCTCAACATGGAGCGGGGGGGGAGGGATCGGGCAGTTTCGGTCGAAGCCATAGGCTGGTAAAATGAGAGGTTGCGATGGAATTTAAACTCGTATCTGATTACGAACCGAAAGGGGACCAGCCACAGGCGATCGAGCAGCTTGTCAGCGGAATTCAGCGAGGCGAGAGGTTCCATACCCTGCTTGGCGTTACTGGTTCGGGCAAGACTTACACGGTGGCGCACATCATCGCGCGACTGCAGCGACCGGCATTGGTGTTGGCTCACAACAAGACGCTGGCTGCCCAACTATACTCGGAATTCCGGACACTTTTTCCTGAGAATGCGGTGGAGTATTTCGTCAGCTACTACGACTACTACCAACCGGAAGCCTACGTACCCCAGAGCGATTTGTACATCGAGAAGGAAGCCACGATCAACGATGACTTGGACCGCTTGCGCTATGCGGCGGCCCAATCTTTGATCGAGCGCCGCGATGTGATCGTCGTGGCTTCAGTGTCCTGCATCTACGGTATGGATGCTCCGGAGAGCTTCCTGGCCGAAGGCTGCCACGTGCGCAACGGCGACTTGTTGGAGCGGGACCGATTTCTTCGCCAGTTGATCAAGTTGCAGTACGAGAGAAACGACATCGATTTTCAGCGAGGCCGCTTCCGCGTGAGGGGCGATTGCGTGGAGGTCTATCCTTCCCACGGCCAGTACGCAGTTCGCGTCGAGTTCAATGATGAGCGCGTGGAGAGGATCAGTGAGATGGATCCACTTCTTAGCAAGGCTACCCGGGTCTTGCATTCCTTCCTTTTTTACCCTGCGAAACACTTCGTGGTCAGCGAGGAGGCCATGCGCCGCTCTCTGGCCGGCATTGCGGAAGAGCTGAAGCAGCGGCTGCTGGCGCTGCGGCAGGAGGGAAAGCTGCTGGAAGCCTATCGCCTGGAACAGCGCACCAACTATGACATGGAGATGCTGCGAGAGTTCGGCTCCTGCCCGGGGATCGAGAACTACAGCATGTACTTG